>JAILAN010000058.1 GCA_024681595.1 Lachnospiraceae bacterium | reverse complement strand
ACAGATATGGCTAAGACCATGGTTGAGTACACGAAGAACAACATTCTCGCTCAGGCAGGTACAGCAATGCTTGCACAGGCTAACCAGTCTACACAGAATGTTCTGTCACTGCTCGGCTAATAGCTTCCTAAATGTCTACAGACAACTGGTCGCTACTATAGAAAAGAGGTCGGTTTACCGGCCTCTTTCAATTGCAAAAATGATTTGTAAATGCGGACAAATAGAATATAATGAATTACATGAATGAGTTGATCTTACAAATTAAAAATACGGTCTCCGACCTGATGCGGTATGATTACGAAAACTATGCTGCTCATGCCCAGGAGCTGGTTGATAAAATGATCGCCGTCTTCCCGTCTATCATTAGCAAGTACAGCATGCCGCAGATGGAGGATGTCAAAGAGGATGCATTGTACTGGCCGGGCCAGCTTGAGAGGGTAATATATGCTCTCGAGAGCCATGACAGATTTGAGGCCTTAGACGTTCTGTACAATGAAACATATCCTAATCTTATGGAACTTATGGATATGCTGCGGGAAAGAGGGTTATCATAATGCCGGACAGTATCTACAGCAGAAACATTGATGCAATGAGGTCAAGATTTGCCGATGTTGTCAACTATCTTGAAACACCCCCGGAGGATATTCGCATGATCGAGGAAGATCTCGATATCATTGCAGATGTGACGGAAGTTGACGGCAAAAAGGTTCTTATAGCACAAAAAGGGGACAAGGTATACCGTCTGGACAGTCTGTATGACAGTGACAGGATGCTGGATCTGTGGTTTGACGGACTGAAGGAAGATTGGGATCTTGACGCCAAACTGTTCATGTACGGCCTCGGAAACGGGATGTATGTACGTAAATTCCTTCAAAGGGCCAGAAAAGACTGCGCAATAGTAGTGCATGAACCGTCATATAAGATATTTAAAGCAGTTCTTGAGAATTTCGACCTGACGGATATTTTTGCCGACCCCCGCGTAAGGTTTGTTTTCTGGCCGCTGCATACGATAGAGGGGGTCAAGCTGACATATCATGAGATCATGTCATATACGGACGTTTACAGCCTTGCCGGATCGTATCATCTTAACTATCCCGACCTGTTCAAAAATGACAGCATGGAATATGCCAAAGGACTTGAAAGAGCAAGGGCTCTTGCCTCGGCAAATCAGAGAGTAAACGACTTCTTCGGGGGTTATTTTTCCAAGAATGTCTTCAGCAACTTGGCTCTTCTGGAAGATTCATTTGACATTGTCAAACTAGCGGATCATATGCCTGAAGACATACCGGCAATCGTTGTGGCGGCGGGCCCCTCGCTTGATAAGAATATCAAAGAACTTAAAATGGCAAAGGGAAAATGCCTGATCATATCAACCGACACTGCTCTTAAGCCGTTATCTCTTGCGGGTATCGTTCCGGACCTTACGGCTATAATGGACGGCAAGAAAGACGACAGATACCTGTCAGAGGAAGACTCGAGACTGGTACCGATAGTCTGTACCCCGAGAGGCGGTACCGAATTCCTTCATCTGCATACGGGAATGAAATTCTTTATCAATGATTACTGCGACCACATAAGCGGGTTTATGAAGAACAACGGTCATGCCCTGATGAAGCTTGACACCGGGGGATCCGTGGCCAATGCCTGCTTTGCCATAGCCAAGTTCCTTCACTGCAGACGGATAATCCTGGTCGGACAGGATCTTGCATATACGGGAGATAAGACTCACTCCGCGGTAACGGTCAGAGGAGCCAGAAACACGCCCGTCGATAAACTTGAGCACGTGGAGATGGACGTTGATATAAACGGCGATCCGATCCGCTCATCGAGAGAATTCAAACTGTACAAAGAATGGTTTGAACAGCAGATAAGGCTTGATAACAACCTTGAAGTTGTCGATGCCACCGAAGGGGGCATAAGGATTGAAGGTACACGCCTTATGACTCTTAAGGATGCGATAGATGAGTACTGTACGGCTGATTTTGATTTTTCGGGAATAATCAAACAGGCACAGCCCATCTTTGATGACAAACTGAAGAAAAAGTACAGAGAGTTTGTAAAGCGCGTCCCGGACCAGCTTATGGATATCAGGAGACTGATAAGGGCATCAGTTTCCGATTATTCTTCCATGAGAAAAATGGTGCAGAAAAACGACTACCATAATTCGAAAATGAAGACGCTTTTTCATAACTGCGAGAAGAGAACAAAGGATATCGAGAACAGTCCGGTCATAGAATATGTTCAGACACAGCTCAAGGAAAAATCGACGGAACTTCTTGATAAGGTCAATAAACTTGAGAGTGACGAGCGTCAGGAACTGCTTACGGTATGTGATCTCGGCGAGCAGCATCTTAAGGATATGGATCAGGCGGTAGAAGAGCTGCTGCCCTATATGGATATAATCAAAAGGGATTTTAAGTAACAATGATAAAAGCGATCATACTCGGACATAATGTTTACGGCTCCTACATGAAACAGTTCATAGACAGGGGATATAACAGGATTGTTGATGAATATGGAGGAGAAGAGATCGAACCGGTCGCATATTGGGACTATTTCGGGTCAACGGCTTCGGATGATGCGGATCTTCCTGTATTAGATCATGAAATGGTCAGGGCTTTTTTTGAAGATGGCAGTGCTGAGATCCTGATCGTGCCTCAGGAGTGCTACGTTGGACTCAACGACTACCTGACGGCTTTTATCCTTATAGGCATTGATCTTGGAAATGTTTATATTGCAAAGAGCCTCGACAGATCCATTTCATCAAAGGATGAGATCATGGATATGTTCACCCCCTATTATTCCTGCGGGACATTACCATATATGGAATTCCATGTGGCGGATCATTGTAATCTTAACTGTGCCAATTGTGAGCATTACTCGGGACTTGTCAAGGAACCGGTATTCCCTGATTTTGAAAAATTTACTAACGATCTGCATCAACTCAGGAAGTATATTGATACGATCGGTTTGATCAGGATACTGGGAGGAGAACCGCTCCTCAATCCCCAGGTGGAAGACTACATAAAGCTTGTATCAGAAGTTTATCCGGAATCGGTAATACGAGTGGTAACAAATGCACTGCTTTTAAGATCCATGCCGGATTCTTTTTTTGAAACCTTGAATTCCTGCCGTGAGGGATCAGGGGTTCATATATCGCTGTATCCGGTCATGAAGGATCATATAGATCCGGTTATCTCTCTGCTTAAGGAAAAAGGCACGACATACGCTATATCCCCATTGATGGAAACATTCAGAAAACAACAGAGCCTTATACCGGCGGATGACGAGGAACTGGCACAAAAGTACACTCACTGTTATCAAAAAGGATGTGTCAATCTTTATGACGGAAAGCTTGCCTCATGTTTTCTTCCGTTTACCACAAAGTATTTCAATGAGTATTTTGGCAAGAACCTGCCGGAGGACGGCGCTGTTGATCTTTATGAGGATGGATTGGTGATCGAGAAGATCATGCACAGACTGAGCACTCCATTTGAAAGATGCAGGTATTGCAGGGAGGCGGTAGAGCAGCCGTGGCATGTGATCCATGAGCCGAGCATTCTTGAGGACTGGGTTTAGACACCAGACATCGGTATATGAAAAGAGTCCTTATTTTTTATGGCAATCAGTTGTGCTACAACACACTGAACATATTTGCAAAGAGCATTGAATCGTGTCTTGAGAAAATGGGACATGAAGTTATTCTTGCGGATGCATATACCGATGAAGAGGACTTTATCAACTGTGTTGAGAATGCTGCCCGCTCCGGAACCGATGCGGCCCTAGCGTTTAATGCCGACGGAAACATTCTTGCGTGCCGGGATGTTTTGAACGAATACAGGATACCGCTGTATGACTGGATAGTCGATCATCCCTGTGACCATATAAAAGTATTGAACGCTCCGGTTGATAATCTTAATGTTATCACACTGGACAGAGATCATGCAGGTTTTATCGAAAGACATATCGATAACGTAAGATCGGCACATACGATACCGCTTGGCGGTTTCCAAAGTGGTGAGAGCCTTGATCTTTGCGAGGAAAGTTTTCACAACCGGAAATACGGACTGATATTTACCGGGAGCTACGTTCCGTATACTCAGTTTGAGGATAGCATACTCAGTCTTCCTGACAGAATGCGGAAAGTGACGGTCCTGATGATCGAATACATGTTGACAAACCGCATGGCAACAAATGAGGAGGCGCTCGATCACGCACTGCGGGAAGTCATAGGGACGGATCAGATACCCTCAAGCGTATATCAGGAGTGCGCATACTACACTAGCAATTCCAATATATACGTAAGGCATTACATAAGGGAAGAGATGATGCGTTTCATAGTCGATTCCGGAGTAAGGATAGATATCTTCGGCCCCGGTTGGGAAAGACTGGGATTTGATAAAAAGAAAAACGTTGTGCTTCATGACAGGGTTGACTATGTTGAGTCTGCAAAGGCCTGCTCAGAGGCAAAGCTGTCGCTTAATATAATGCCGTGGTTCAAGAACGGCCTGCATGACCGTATTCCCACGGCTATGATGAACGGATCGGCGGTGGTCACCGATGCGAGCCGGTACATAGACGAGGTCTTTGTTAAAGAGGGAGACGATCAGGATATATTCCTGTTTGACATACGGGATCCCGGATCTGCTCCGAAGTATATTATGGATTGTCTGTCAGATGAAGACAGACTGTACCGGGTTGCACGAAGAGGAAGGGACAGATCACTTGCAGAGCTGACATGGGAAGCCAGAGCCGCGGAACTTGTCAGAGCTATCGGACCGGGAAAGCGCAAAACAATACAGACATGAAATATCTTACTCTTGAGTCATATACGGATTTTAAATGTACCGGTTCAAAGTGTCCGTGCACGTGTTGCGGCGGATGGCAGATCGTTATAGATGAAGAGACTGATCGATTTTATCAGAACGTAGATGGTGAACTGGGCGAGCGCCTTAGAAATAATATCTGCCGGGATGGCGGGGAAGCCAGGATCATCCTGGATGATGAAGGCTTATGCCCTTTTTTGAACGAGACCGGCCTTTGCAGTATTCAGCTTGGCCTAGGAGAGGAACATCTCAGTAACACATGCAGGTATTATCCCAGATATAATCTATTTGTGGGAGATATATGCTTTGCGGGAGTATCGATCTCATGTCCCGAGGTATCCAGGTTCTATCTGACACATGAAGCCCCCCTGCTTATCGATTATGCGGAAAATGATGATAACGGATATGATCAGCACAATACTGACTGGGAGCTGTTTAACCGGGCTATACGTACATTTACAACAGCTGTCGCTATTGCCCAGAACAGGGATCGTTCGGTAAAAGAACGTATTGCACTGGTCATACTTCTTGCCGGAGGATTCCAGGCCTGCATTGATGAAGGCCGGGATGCGTCAGAGCTTATCGGATTATACTCCAACCCCGAGTACTATAATCTTATTCTTGACCAGACGGGAATCAGAACATGCGATCTTTCAAGTAAGACTGCTTTTACAGGCGGGCTCATGTCTCTATTCGGAACAATGA
>JAILAN010000032.1 GCA_024681595.1 Lachnospiraceae bacterium | reverse complement strand
TACTATATTAGACAAGCCATCGATTCCCAATCTATCAATATATTTCGCAAAACTGACGGAATCGAACGATCTTCCTTCTATAGCCAGGGCAATAACGTGATCGTTGTCTGAAATAAGCTTTAAAAGCCTGTCTCCTTCTTTGTCCAGTATGATCTCACATTCGTGGTCGGAAAGCTTATCCGGAGTCTTCTCATCCTGAACTTCAGTAATCGTCAGACGGGCATATTTCTGAAGCCTCTTTGAATACTCTCCGATAGCTTTCTGGTAAAAATCTTCTTTGATCTTGCCCACACATAAAATCTTAATATTCATAAAGCAAAATGAGTTCCCTAAAGAATAAAGAATATCAACCTACGCGCTTGGCTACAACAGCAAATCTTCCGTCAGTCTGAGAATGATCACAGGTTGACAGCGTGAGCAATGTGTCTCCATAATGCGCGCTCACGCCGGTATTATAGAGACTTAATTTCTCCATTTCGGACATATAATAATCGAACTCTTTTTCAGAATTGGCGTTTATAAACTGATAGTATTTGAAAACCAGTTCATCATTGTCATATACCTTGGAATAAAATACATACATGACCTCATATGTACCCTTTTCATAGATTGTATCAAATTTGATCGTTGAATGTTTTTTACCGTAGTCTTCTTTGGCATATTTTTGAAGATTACCGAACATGTTACCGGATTTCATATGGTGACCATAAATGATCATATTTGTTGATTTTGGGTATAGCGAGCAGGCACAGTCAAGAAACAGGGACCCGTTATTGTCTTTTTGCTGATTAAAATTATGGTTCAAGTAATAATCATTATCCGTAGTCTGCATTACAGGGTAATCAATTTTAGTGTCATCTATTTTGAGCCAGCCGGAAAGCCTCACATTCTTGGCATATAGTGTCTGGTATTCCGGTAATATATCAGGAGTCTCAATGCTTGTTTTGTTAACTTTTATCGGTTCTTCCGAATTCTTGGAAGCCAAAGATCTTGATCCCTTTAACGATGCCAATTCATTATAGTCAACATCTGTTCTTGTGCTCATATAATTATATATGGCAAAATATCCCAAGGAGAAAACAGCTACCAACGCTGCAAGAAGTATTAGAGATTTCCTTCTTTTTTCCTTTTTCTTTAATTCCTCGAGTGCCAGCTCATTTATGACTTTTTCATACTTAGCGTCATGTTTTTCCAGTCGTTTTTCTACAGATTTCTTTGATCCGTCTGATCTATATCTGTTTTTACCGTTTGTGGATTTTTCTTTTGATCTGCCCTTGCTTCCGGATGATACAGGATCGGATGTTATCTCTCCGCTTAAAACCTTTTCATGAAGCTCATATATCTTATCATCAAAATTACGCCCAACCTCCGATTCAAAGGTATAGGCGCCTGATTGTAAGTCTCTGTATATTTTTTCAATATCATCGGGATTATCTAAATCAGCTCCATTCGTGATCGACTTAATAAGTTCTTTATCACGGAGCATATTCTCTCTCAGATCTGTCATTTTTGATTCACAGTTATTTAGATTACACAGTCATTCGACAAGCAGGTTTCCCAAGCAGACCTCTGCGTAGGCGTCAGTACTTAAGCAGCGTCTTTTGCTGCTTTATGTACTGCTACGCCGGAGGAAGAGCGAAAGCGCGTCTGCGTGGAAATCTGCTTGCCGAATGACGTCCGTTTTCTAATTACTTAACTACAATATTAACTATCTTACCGGGAACATAGATCTCTTTAACGATCGCCTTTCCCTCAATGGCAGCTGCAACCGTAGCAACAGCCTTTGCCTTTTCCATTGCGGAATCCTTGTCCTCATCAACGGCAAGTTCAACTGTCCCCTTAACCTTACCATTGACCTGAACACCGATCTCTATCGTATCTTCCTTAACAGCCTCTTCATCATACTCAGGCCACTTTTCAAAAGCTATTGTGTCATTATGTCCGAGAGCCTGCCATATTTCTTCGCCGACATGGGGTGTGATGCACGAAAGCATCTTTATGAAGCCCTCAGCATATTCCAAAGGACATGTACCCTTTGACACAGCGTTCATGAAGATCATCATCTGAGCGATCGCAGTATTAAATCCGAGTTCTTCAAAGTCTGATGTTACCTTCTTGACAGTCTGATGATAAACCTTCTTAAGTGATTCTTCGTTTCCGGGAGCGATATTATCGGGGTTGGTAAAGTATGTCCAAACTCGTCCGATGAAACGTCTCGCTCCTTCAACGCCCTGCTTAGACCAGGGCTTTGAAACCTCCAAAGGTCCCATGAACATCTCGTACAGCCTTAATGTATCTGCGCCGTAATCGCGAACGATATCTGAAGGGTTAACAACGAACTCAGGGAATCTCTTGCCCATCTTGATGCCGTTCTCACCAAGTATCATGCCCTGATGAACGAGCTTTTGGAACGGCTCCTTGGTCGGAGCAAGGCCCTTATCATAAAGGAATCTGTTCCAGATCCTTGAATACATGAGGTGTCCTACAGCATGCTCGGGTCCTCCTATATAAAGGTCAACGGGCATCCAGTGCTTTAAGAGCTCCTGATTGGCAAACTCATTATCATTATCAGGATCAATGTATCTAAAATAATACCATGAAGATCCTGCAGAGCCGGGCATTGTCGATGTTTCTCTATTACCCTTTATTCCGTTATGATCATAGTTTTTCCACTCTTCGGCGTTTTCCAAAGGAGCTTTGCCGTTCTTGCCCTTATAATCCTCCAGTTCAGGAAGAATAAGAGGAAGTTCGTCATCATCAAGTACGCGTATCTGACCATCCTCCGTATATACGATAGGTACAGGTTCTCCCCAATATCTTTGTCTTGCAAATATCCATTCACGGAAGTGGTAATTGACCGTGCGCTTTGCAACACCCATCTTTTCAAGCTTGACTGTGATGGCTTCCTTGGCTTCTTCAACGGTCATTCCGTTAAACTCTTCGGAATTAATAAGTCTGCAGCCCTTGCCGAGATAATCGTATTTCTCAAAAGCATGCTCCGAGCAGTCTCCGCCGTCTATAACCTGGATACGGGGTATATTATGAACCTCAGAGTACTCGAAGTCTCTCTGGTCATGCGAAGGAACAGCCATTACGGCACCTGTTCCATAGTTGGCAAGGACAAAGTCACCGATGTAAAGAGCTACTTCCTTGCCGTTAACAGGGTTAATGCAGGTAACACCTTTAAGCTCGCATCCGGACTTGGTCTTATTAAGTTCAGTTCGATCCATATCATTCTTTTTGAGGGTTTCTTCTATATAGGCATTAACCTCATCCTTGTTCTGTATCCTCGGCATGAGATCTTTAACGATCTGTCCGTCAGGAGCAAGTACCATGAACGTAATACCGTAGATCGTCTCGATACAGGTTGTATAGATTGAGAACTCTCCGCCTCCTACTATCTGGAACTTCACCTCTACACCTTCAGAACGTCCGATCCAATGACGCTGGATGTCCTTTGTGGACTCAGGCCAGTCGATCTCATCAAGACCTTCAAGGAGCTTTTCTGCAAAAGCGACCTGATCGATCACCCACTGCTTCATGTTTTTACGTATTACAGGGTATCCGCCTCGCTCAGACTTGCCATCTATGACCTCATCATTTGAAAGTACGGTACCAAGTTCTTCACACCAGTTAACCGGCATGTCAACAAGCTTGGCATAACCGTCAAGATAAAGTTGCTTGAATATCCACTGTGTCCATTTATAGAACTTTGGATCAGATGTTGCTACACACTTTGACCAGTCATAGTCAAATCCGAGTTCCTTAAGCTGCTTGGTAAATGTCTTTATGTTTTCTTCGGTAAATCCGTTCGGATGATTACCTGTTGAAACGGCATACTGCTCTGCGGGTAGACCGAATGAATCATATCCCATGGGATGAAGGACGTTATATCCCTGCATTCTCTTCATTCTGGACATGATGTCGGTTGCTGTATATCCCTCCGGATGCCCTGCATGCAGACCTACTCCCGAAGGATACGGGAACATATCGAGAGCGTAATACTTGGGCTTTGAAAAATCCCATACATCCGTTTTGAATGTCTCGTTCTCCTCCCAGTATTTCTGCCATTTGCTTTCGATCTCGTGATGATTATAAGGTGTAGCCATATAAAATCCTTCTTTTCTGTAGTATTATCGTAAATTACAACATTTTAATTCTAAACACACAGCGAAATTAAGTCAAGTTGTAAGGCTTTTGATCGCAGGTTTAAATCTGAGCACAAATGACCGGAGCCAAAAGACTCCGGTCATTCGTGTAAACAACTTGTGTAGCAACAATTATGTTAAAAAGTCTGAGTGACTTTAAACATCTGCATTTCCCTCTGCAACCTTGGCAGCTCTTGCAGCAACTTCCTTCTCCTGTATGTCTGAAGGGCACTGCTCATAGCGTACAAATTCATAAGAATAGGTTCCGCGTCCTCCTGTCATTGATCGTAAATCGGTTCCATATCCGAAAAGTTCCATCATAGGGATCTCAGCTTCAACGCAGGTCTTGCCGGGAGTAGTAGGATTCATTCCAAGCACTCTGCCTCGACGCTTGTTAAGATCTCCCATAACATCTCCGGTATAGCTGTCGGGAACGATGACCTTGATATTCTCGATAGGCTCAAGAAGTATCGGGCCCGCTTCCATAAAGCCCTTCTTGAAGGCCTGAATAGCAGCGGTCTTAAATGCCATTTCGGATGAGTCAACAGGATGATAAGAGCCATCGTACAATACGGCTCTGACACCGACAACCGGATAAGCTGCCAGAGGTCCTCGTAATACGGAATCCTGAATACCCTTTTCTACTGCAGGGAAATAGTTCTTGGGAACTGCTCCGCCTACAACTTCCTGATCAAATTCATATGCCTCTTCAAGATTGCCTGAAGGAGAAAACTTCATCTTAACGTGACCGTACTGACCATGTCCGCCTGACTGTTTCTTGTACTTATACTCTACATCAGAAGTCTTCTTGATGGTCTCCTTAAATGCAACCTTAGGTTTTGTAAGTTCAATGTCGACCTTGTACTCGTTAAGCAGTTTGGATGCAATAACCTCAAGATGCAGATCTCCCATTCCGTAAAGCAGCATCTGGCGATTAACCGCATCATTGACATACTTCATGGTGATATCTTCGTGAGATATCTTCTGAAGTGCCTGTGACAGCTTATCAACATCACCCTTATCCTTAGGATTGTATCTCATATAGGTATAAGGTGTAGGCATCTCCCACTGACCGAATTTGATCGTAGTAGCCTTGGTAGAGAGCGAATTGCCTGTCCTGGCGCCTGTTAGCTTAGCCAGTGCACCGATATCTCCTGCATGAAGTTCCTTTACTTCAATGGGCTTGTTGCCCTGAAGAACATAAAGCTTACCGATCTTTTCTTCGATCTCTTTATCTACGTTATATATAACATCATCTGTCTTTAATACGCCGGAATTAACCTTAATGAGCGAATACTTGCCGATGAAAGGATCAACGATGGTCTTCCATACATATGCAGATTTTGCTTTGGAGAAATCGTAATCGGCATCGTATATCTCGTTGGTCTTCATATTGATACCCTTAACTGTCCTGTTCTCAGGCGAAGGGAAATACTTGATTATATCATCAATAAGTGTAAATACACCCTGACACAGAGTGTTAGATCCCATTGTCATCGGAACGATCGAGCCGTCACAAACATTGGTACGAAGAGCTGCACGGATCTCATCCTCGGAGAATGTCTCTCCTCCGAAGTATCTCTCCATCATCTCCTCTGATGTTTCAGCAACAGCCTCCATCAATGACTCTCTGAACTGCTCCAGATAAGGCTTGGAATAATCGGGCATATCGCAGTCAACGACATCCTTACCCTGCCATTTGTGTGCCGACTCTCCGACTACATTAACGTAACCTACGAATTTTTCATTCTCTCTTATCGGGAAGTGGAACGGAGCGAGTTTCTTGCCGAATTTCTCCGTCATATCCTCAAGAACCTGCCTGAACGAAGCATTGTCTACATCCATGTTGGAAACATAGATCATTCTTGGAAGCTTGTACTTTTCGCACAGATCCCACGCCTTTTCAGCGCCCACTTCAACACCTGCTTTGCCGTTAACGACAATGACAACTGCGCCTGCAGCGCTGAGTGCCTCTTCAACTTCGCCTTCAAAATCAAAGTATCCGGGTGTATCCAGGATATTGATCTTGTATCCTTCCCACTCTATCGGAACAACCGATGTGCTTATTGAGATCTTTCTCTTTATTTCTTCCTTTCCGAAGTCTGATATGGTATTGCCGTCTTCAGTCTTACCCATTCTGGAAGTAAGTCCTGCAAGATAGGCCATTGCTTCGGTAAGTGCTGTCTTACCTGCACCGCCATGCCCCAGAATTGCCACATTACGGATCTTGTCGGTTGTGTAAATGTTCATGTATAATCCTCCGATTAAATTATTAGGCAATTGTAACCCCTTACAAATAACCTATCCTACATTTTACTAAATATTCAGATAATTTACAAGAAATATAGCAATGAAAAATGAGGAAAAAAGTGACCGGCTTTACCGGTCACTCTGTTCAAAACGTATTATCAGTTGAAATAATTCTTACTCGCCAAGTTGGTCTTTGACGGTCTCGTAAGTCTCGATCCTGGATGCATCCATTTCCGGCATTCCGATAAAGATTGCGCCATAAATGTAGGTGTTGCCCTGCTTCTCGATCCTGACTATCTCGAGGAATGCATGCAGCACTTCCTGCGTCCATATGCGGAGATTTGACTCGTATACAGCGCCGATCTCCAAAGGTACATTGCACGAAAAGCCGACACCGGTCTTCGATACATCTATGATCTCGATATCCACATCCGACATCTCACTTCCGTCAAGTCTTTTGACAGTCAGAGTGGATATAAGTTCCATTCTCTTGTTTTTTCTTCTCTCTTCCATGTTTCAACCCCTCTCGATAAAAAGATTACCAACACAATGATTATATCAGAAATATATTCATATTCAAAGCACTTAAATAGACTTTGGGTACTTTGTCAGTTTGTCATCTCATCCGTGAAGAAGCATGCATCCCCAAACGAAAAGAATCTGTATCTTTCCTTTATGGCAGTCTCATATGCATTAAGCACATTGTCACGGCCGGCCAGTGCCGAGACAAGCATCAGAAGTGTACTCTCCGGCAGGTGAAAGTTAGTGATAAGGCAATCCATCAGTTTAAAGTCGTATCCGGGATATATAAATATATCCGTATCACCTTCACATTCATCTATCATACCATCCCATTCCCGTCCCGAAGTCTCTGCAGCAGTTTTAAAGATTCCTGCGGCGGATTCTATCGTGCGGCATGAAGTAGTTCCCACACAGATTATCCTTCCGGACTCTTTGGCCCTGTTTATCGTTTCAGCACTTTTCTTACTGATGTGGAAATACTCACTGTGCATCTGATGATCCAGAACATTATCGACCTTAACTGGTCTGAAGGTTCCCAGACCGACATGCAAAGTCACATAAGATAGAGAGACTCCCTTATTTTCGATGGCATTGAGCAGTTCCCTGGTAAAATGCAATCCGGCAGTTGGCGCGGCTGCGGAGCCTTCAAATCTGGCATATACCGTCTGATAGCGGTCTTTATCCTTAAGTTTATGGGTGATATACGGCGGCAGCGGCATCTGGCCAAGCCTGTCTAACAGTTCTTCCCATATTCCTTCATATGAAAAGCGGACCAGCCTCTTGCCATCGTCAAGAACATCCATTACACGGGCGCATAACATGCCTTCACCAAATATGCATTCACTTCCCGGGCGCAGTTTTTTTCCGGGTTTGACGAGGCATTCCCAGTCAGTATCTGTAATACGTTTAAGGAGCAGGATCTCAACATTAGCCCCCGTATCCGCCTTGTGTCCAAGCAATCTGGCAGGTATAACCTTGGTATCATTTAAGACAAGGCAGTCACCTTGTCTTAAATAATCAATAATATTCCTAAATGTATCATGCCTTAGCTTCCCGGTATTTTTATCGATTACCAGCAATCTGGAATCCGTCCTTACATCCAGAGGATCCTGAGCAATGAGTTCATGCGGCAGATCGAAATAAAAGTCCGAAGTGCTAAGTCCCTTTTTATCTTCTGTAATCATTACATCTTTGCGTTTTTGAGGAATGAGATATATCCCCTGAAAGTTTCATAAATATCGGCTTTTGAAGTGGCTTCATACGGCGCATGCATGTTAAGTACGGCAACACCTGCATCTATAACATTCATTCCGTACAGTGCCAGTATATATGCGATCGTTCCACCGCCACCAAGATCCACTTTTCCAAGTTCACATGTCTGGAATGATACGTCGTCTCTGGCATATATGTCCCTTATGTGGGCTATATATTCGGCATTGGCGTCATTTGAACCGGATTTGCCACGTGAGCCGGTAAATTTATTAAACACGATACCATGTCCCAGATATGCCGTATTCTTCTTTTCAAAGCTCGATGCATAAGTAGGATCAAAACCCGCACTGACATCAGATGAGAGCATGCATGAGGCTGTAAGGCAGCGTCTTAGCGCAATATCGCTGTATGATCCGGCAAGGTTCATGACCTCAGCCAGAATGTTTTCAAAGAATCTGGATCTCATACCGGTCGCTCCTACCGAGCCTATCTCCTCCTTGTCGACAAGGAGTGCGCATGCGGTGCGCTCTACGCTCTTTATCTCCAGCATAGCCTTAACGGTAGGGAAAGCACAGACCCTGTCATCCTGCCCGTATGCCAGTATCATCGAGCGGTCAAAGCCTGCTTCTCTGGCCTTGCCTGCAGGAACCACTTCAAGCTCAGCAGACAGGAAGTCCTCTTCCTCTATGTCATACTTTTCCTTTAGTATGGCTAAGATATTGCTTTTTACTTTATCCTTTTCATCCTTTTTATCCGAATTCGCCCTTGATTTTGAGGATGCTGTGTTTTTGATGACTAAAGGCCTGTTGCCGACTATAATATCGAGCGCCTCACCTTCGATCACCTTGGAGGCTTTCTTTTCCAGCTGCTCTGATGACAGATGGATCAGCAGATCCGAAATAAAGAATACGGGATCATCCTCATCATCTCCTATATTGATCTCAACTGTATTACCGTCCTTCTTGACTATAACGCCGTGAAGAGACAGAGGTATCGTTACCCACTGGTATTTCTTGACTCCTCCGTAATAATGTGTATCAAGATATGCTATCTCAGAATCTTCATATAGAGGATTCTGCTTAACATCGAGTCTCGGAGAGTCTATATGTGCGCCCAGTATGTTCATCCCGTCATTGAACAGTTTTTTGCCTATGTGGAACATCACAACAGATTTGTTCATGTTCACGGCATAAATCTTATCTCCTGCCTTAAGCTTTCTGCCGGTCTTTATAGCTTTTTGAAGCTCCACATACCCGGCATTCTCTATCATGTTAACGATAGAATCCACACACTCCCGTTCGGTTTTGCCATTGTTCAAAAAATCAATGTATTCGCCCGATAGTGCCTCCAGTTTTTTTAATTCCGTTGCAGAGTACTTGCTCCAGATATTCTTGGTCTCCATAATTCCTCCTTATAAAGATGATGCCGGTCCCAATAATGAAACATGGTTCCGGCAATCAAAATTTTACAGCTTCAGTTCTACGTTCACACGTCTTAGATTTGTCAGGATCCTGTCGATATCAACCTGTACTTCCTCTGAAGTAAGTGTTCTGTCCGGGAGCTCGAATCTGAACCTTAACGTTACGGACTTGATATTGCCGTTATCATACATATCAATGACCGAAACATCCTTAAGTTCCTTAAAACCATCCCTGGTCCAACACTCTTCGATATTTTCATATCTCGTGCCCTCGTTTATAACCAGCGAAAGGTCATAGTCAATGCCCGGGAACTTCGAAGGTTCATCAAAGCTAAGATCATCAGCGTCGATTCCCAGCAGAGTGTCCATTTCAATCTCGATCATTACGATTGCAGCATTTCTCGTTATCTTGGCAAGTACCGAGGGATGAACGGTATTGATGACACCGATCTTTACGTTATCGACGATTATATCCGATGTATTCTTGGGATGCTGATAGTCAAATACACAGTCAGTCTTAACATAGTTAACCTTCTTGTGTTTTAACTCATCGAGGACGGTATTGACGAGCTCTACACCTTTAAAGTATAACTGCTTTTCTGGTTCAGCTTTGGAATAAAGGGCAACTCCAAGGGTTCTGACTTCATCAGCGGTGCCATCTGCTCTGGTTCCGTTTACCTTCCTGCCAATCTCAAATATCCCAAACGAAGGTTTATAGTTCTTGTTCTTATTAATGACCGGAAGGAATGACTGCATGAGCGATCTTCTTAATACGCCCTGGTCATCGGCGCTTCCGAGAATCTTGACATTGTCGGTCACCTTGAGCCCCAGATCCCTTAATTCATCGGGATCCTGCCATACCCTCGTATGGACTTCATTCATTGCATAAGCCTTGACGAGCAGATCCTTTATCATGTTCTCTTCCTTGCGCAGCATTGAAGTCTTGGCAGGAAGAAGCGGTGAAAGAGTCGTCTTTATCGCAAAGTTATCATAGCCGTAGATCCTGGTGATCTCCTCAACTATGTCCGCCTTCATAGAGATATCCTTGGTCGCTCTGAAACTCGGAACTGTAACGGTAAATGATTCACCGTTCTGAGCCGTATCAAATCCCAGTGAAACAAGAGTATCCTTTATCCTGTCACATGAAATGTCTATGCCTGTATATCTGTCAATGAACTTCTTGTCAAAGTCGATCGTTATAACCGGATATTTCTTTACATATGAATCGGTGATCCTGCTGACTATCTTTGCATCCTTATCAACGTCAAAGAGAAGCTTCATAAATCTCTTTACAGCCGTGAGCGTCATCTCGGGGTCAAGTGTTTTTTCATACCTGGCAGAAGCATCGGTTCTTAACGCCAGGCGCGATGCACTCTTTCTTACACTTACTCCGTCGAAATTTGCAGATTCAAGAACAAGGCTGTTCGTATCATCGGTTATCTCGGAATCGAGTCCGCCCATGATACCTGCTATGGCAACCGGAGTCTCATTATCATAGATCATCAGAGTATCTGTCGTGATATCTCTCTCCTGTCCGTCAAGAGTAGTGAATTTAATCGCTTCCTTGGGTGTGTCTACAACAATCTTACTTATCTTGTTTCCATCAAATGCATGCATCGGCTGTCCGAGTTCGAGCATCAGATAGTTAGTGAGGTCTGCCAGCAGATTGATAGCTCTGGTTCCGCAATAGAACAGACGGATCTTCATCTGCATCCGGCTTTCCTTTTTGGTGATATTCTCAATCCTTACCGACGTGTATCTGTACACCAGGTCAGTATTGCGGACTTCAATAGCTACTTCTTTATCACCCGTATAATCATTTTCCATGATCTCGAGCTTTTTAAGTTCTCTGCCTGTAAGTGCAGCAAACTCTCTGGCCATTCCGTAATGACCCCACAGATCCGGTCTGTTGGTAAGGGACTTATTATCAACTTCAAAAACTATATCATCTATCGGAAATACTTTCTTGATATCCGTGCCGTTAGCAAGTGCAGGATCCAGTTCCATTATTCCCGAATGATCGTCGGATATTCCGAGTTCTTTTTCGGAACAGCACATTCCGTTTGATACTACGCCACGGAGTTTAGCTGATTCGATCTTCATCTGACCAACTCTGCCGCCTACTTTGGCAAACGCAGTTTTGATCCCCGTCCTGGCATTGGGTGCTCCGCACACAACATCATATACGGCATCTCCGCCATCTACCTTAAGAACATGAAGGTGATCGGAATCCGGATGATCTTCACACGACAGGATCTCTCCTACAACTACATTTTCAATATCAGCGCCTTTATATTCAATGCCTTCAACCTCAGCCGTTGACAAAGTAAAGCGATGTATTAGTTCCTCTATATTCTGTCCGTCAAGGTCTACAAAATCCCTGATCCAGTTCATTGATACTAACATATATCATTCCTCCAAATATCCGTTTTATCGGCTTACAAACTGACTTAGCGCACTAAGATCTCCGTCATTGAATACTCTGATGTCACCAACGCCGTATTTCATCATAGCCAGTCTCGTAAGCCCCAGCCCGAATGCGAATCCGGTATATTCAAACGGATCTTCCTCGGAATTTATTCCGCCGTGCTTTAAAACATTGGGATGGATCATCCCGCAGGGACACAGTTCCAGCCAACCCGAATTCTTGCATGAAGGGCATCCGTCTCCTCCGCATATGAGACACTGTATATCAAGTTCAAATCCCGGCTCCACAAAGGGGAAAAATCCAGGCCTTAATCTGACCGTAACGTCCCTTTCGAATACTTCTGACAGCATGGTTTTCATAAAATATATCAGATTTGAAATTGATATATCCTTATCTATCATCACACCCTCCATCTGGAAGAAGGTGTTCTCATGGCATGCGTCGATCGCCTCATTTCTGAAGCATCTGCCGGGGAATACCGCACGTATCGGTCTGCCGTATTTCTTGAGTTTGTCTCCGTATTTTCTCATTATCGTATTCTGGGCTGCAGAAGTATGCGACTTAAGAAGCTGATTCGGAGTCGTCAGATAATATGTATCCTGCATATCACGGGCAGGATGGAATTTAGGTATGTTCAAAGCTTCAAAGCAGTTATAATCATCAACTATTTCATTATAATCTTCAACATCGAAGCCCATGGATTCAAATATATCTTCAAGTTCCCTCTGGATCAGAGTGATCGGATGATACGATCCGCAGGGATTACCTGTAGGCATGGAATCATCATAACTCTCAGTATGATCGAGCAATGCCTTCAATGCCAGTTCTTCGAGTTCCTTTTTTCTGGCTTCAAAATGCTCATTGACCTCCTGCTTAAAGGAGTTGATCATCTGTCCGGCATCCTTTTTCTGATCATTGGGTATCTTGCCCAGTTCCTTCATCAGATCCTGAATCGCACCCTTTTTTGACATGAACGTCTGTCGAAGTTCCTCCAGGGAGCTAAGATCTGCAACGGTTTTAAGCTCAGATGAAAATTTGGATCTTAAAGCTTCAATCTTGTCTTTCATATATTTTTCTCCGTTCCGTAGAATGAATTCCTAACTTATCAATTTTCCTATTATTTTTGCCCATTGTCAACATTATCGGTCAAATTATACTGTCCTTCTCTGACCTTTTTTATCCTCTGTCTCTGCTCCAGTCCCACCTGAAGATACGGATCAAAGCGTCTGTTAAAATATGCTCCGAACATGACCAGATTAAACCCAATGTTCAACCAGAACAAGAATATCACTATCCCCATCAAGCTGCCATACATGGAAAAACCGTGAAACTTGTCTATATATACCGAAAAGCCCCAGGTTACCGTGCACCAGGCAAACGAAGCGATCATAGCACCGGGAAGCTGTCTTAGAAAATTCTGATTTCTGGCCGGCAAAAAAGCATAAGCCAGTGTCAGAACAACGGTCAGCAACGCCCATATGATCAAGGCCCTGAAAATGATCAGATTAAACATTAATTCTGTCAGATGCGGAAAACGTTCAGACAGTTTTAACCCTATCATCTTGCCGAAAGCACCAAGAACTATCATCAGGGCAACTGCAGCCAGAAACAGCAACGTATATACCGATCCGAGTATTCTGATCAGAAAATAATTCCTGTTATCATCTACTTTGTAGATCGCATTTAGGCCGCGTATCAATGACATGATCCCCATTCCGGCAGTCCATAATGTCATAACAGCCGTAACGGGCAGCATACCGGAGGATGCCCTGTAAATCTGATTTATCAAAGACTGCGCAACACCTGACATATATGAAGGCAGCATGCTGCTCACCAGATTTACAAAATCAGGCTCCGTGATAGGCAGATAAGGGATCAGAGAGCATATGAACATCAGTATCGGAAAAAGAGATATGAAAAAATAAAAAGCTACAGATGCAGCGAATGCCGGAACATGGCTTTTGTTCATGCCTTCTCCGAATCTGATAAGCTGGTTTATTAGCTTTTTTATCATGTTGTATATTTTAACACATTGATCAAGGTGGTTAAATTATTTGTTATCATTATCCGAACAATCAGAAAAGGCAGCGTATGATCGCTGTCTTTTCTAAACCCCCAAAACATATAGAACCTGTCTTTTGACTCCTAGCAAGGCTAGGTGGGTTACCGCAAATGCACTGTTGTCTTCCACTGCATATAGCCTTTCGGCAGGAGGCCTGACAGTTGCGCATCGATATAGGAGTCCCGTTTAAAGTATCTGTAGGTTCAAAAATAACAAGTATCTACACGCTTCAGGTTAATATAATTATACCTGAAGCATGCAGATAATACAATCAATATTTTACAGCTGAGGACCTGCCTTAACAAGTGCCTTGCCGGCTTCATTGGTCTCGTACTTGGCAAAGTTCTTAATGAATCTGCCTGCAAGATCCTTAGCCTTGGTCTCCCATTCAGAAGCATCAGCATATGTATCTCTGGGATCAAGGATCGCAGGATCAACGCCGGGAAGCTCTGTAGGAACTTCGAAGTTGAAGTAAGGGATCTTCTTTGTAGGAGCCTTGAGTACATCACCGTTTAAGATAGCATCGATGATACCTCTGGTATCCTTTATCGAAATTCTCTTGCCGGTTCCGTTCCAACCTGTATTTACAAGGTAAGCCTTTGCTCCGCTCTTCTTCATCTTTTTAACGAGTTCCTCACCGTACTTGGTAGGATGAAGCTCAAGGAATGCCTGACCAAAGCAAGCTGAGAATGTAGGAGTAGGCTCTGTGATACCGCGCTCTGTTCCGGCAAGCTTTGCTGTGAATCCTGAAAGGAAGTAGTACTGAGTCTGCTCGGGATCAAGAATAGATACCGGAGGAAGTACTCCGAATGCATCTGCTGAAAGGAAGATAACATTATCTGCATCAGGACCTGAAGATGTCTTGTTGACCTTCTTAACGATCTTGTCGATGTGCTCGATAGGATAAGAAACACGAGTGTTTTCCGTAACGCTCTTGTCAGCAAAATCGATCTTACCGTTAGCATCAACTGTTACGTTCTCAAGAAGAGCATTTCTCTTTATTGCATTATAGATATCGGGCTCTGATTCCTTATCAAGGTTGATAACCTTAGCGTAGCATCCGCCCTCGAAGTTAAATACTCCTTCATCATCCCATCCGTGCTCATCATCACCGATAAGAAGTCTCTTGGGATCTGTAGAAAGAGTTGTCTTTCCTGTTCCTGAAAGACCGAAGAAGATAGCTGTGTGCTTACCTTCCATATCAGTATTTGCTGAGCAGTGCATAGCAGCGATACCCTGAAGAGGCAGGTAATAGTTCATCATAGAGAACATTCCCTTCTTCATCTCTCCGCCATACCATGTATTAAGGATAACCTGCTCACGGCTTGTAACGTTGAATGCAACACATGTCTCTGAATTAAGTCCGAGTTCCTTGTAGTTGTCGACCTTAGCCTTTGAAGCTGTGTAAACAACAAAGTTGGGCTCAAATGAAGCCTCCTCCTCGGGAGTGGGCTGTATAAACATGTTTCTGACAAAGTGAGCCTGCCATGCAACTTCCATGATGAAACGAACAGCTATTCTCGTGTCTTTGTTGGCTCCGCAGAAAGCATCAACAACAAAAAGTCTCTTGTTTGAAAGCTCCTGCTTGGCAAGCTCCTTAACCTTAGCCCACACTTCTTCACTCATGGGGTGGTTATCATTCTTGTACGCATCCGAAGTCCACCAAACAGTATCCTTTGAATTTTCATCCATTACGATATACTTATCTTTAGGAGAACGACCGGTAAATTCACCTGTCATAACGTTAATAGTGTCAAGCTCGGTCATGGTTCCTACATCAAAACCTGTAAGACCAGCTTTCGTCTCTTCTTCAAACAGCTTCTCGTATGAAGGGTTGTAGACGATCTCTGTAGCTCCGGTAATACCGTACTTAGTTAAATCAACTGTAGCCATACTTGTACCTCTTTCCTTAAATATTTGTTATATGTTCAATGGTTTTCCATGAACTGACCGCTTAATATTCTATCATGACTTAAGATCATTTACAACGAATTAATTTCCGGTGCTTCCTTCAACTGATTTCATCTCATAAACCAGCGTGATATCTTTGTTGTCAATGGCATCACGGAAATGCTCAACTATCCTGTCTGCAACCTTGATCCCGTTCTCTTCATTGGCATCCATCAGTATCACTACATACTGTCCTTTGCCGCATATAGTTGCGACATCTCCTCTTCTCAACGAGTTCTTGATGGCCAAAGACAGTGTATTGATTATATCGTTATCATAATCATATGAATTCATATCAACACCCTGAATGGTAAACAGTACTATCTGAACATCCTGATTCTTGCGATCCATGCAGCGTGATACGAACCTGTATATCCTCTTGAAGCCTTCGTATTCAACGTTATACGCTCCGCCATCAGTATCTGTTTCTGAAATGAGCCTCTGAAGCTGCAGAAGATCGATCATATTATTCTCAGCATCGATCTCGTCCCTGTTCATCGCCATAGTATCAAAGAAATGATACCCGCGTTTGCCGTTTTGTTTAACATAGTACAGAGCCTTGTCCGCCATTCCGTACAGATCCTGGAACTCCTTGGCATCAGAGGGCTTGCATGATATGCCGACAGAAACAGAAACTTTAAAATCAGAATAGTCGGCTATCAGATTACCTATCTCAAACTCCGATGTGGCTATCAGTCTCCTGACAGTGTTCTTGACTTCCTCCCTGTCCATTTCACCGGGAAGGAATATTGCGAACTCATCTCCTCCGAGCCTGCATACACGGTCTCTGGTACCTACGACCTCTTCAAATACGCCTGCCAGTTTAACCAGGACTGCATCTCCAACAATATGTCCGTATGAATCATTTACCTTTTTAAAATTATCTAGGTCAAGTATGAGGAAATATCCGTTCTCACACTCAGGCTTTGACATGTTCTCTTCGAGTGTCTTTCTGGTAGAAAGGTTAGTCAGAGAATCCCTCTTGGCTGCGCCCTCCAGTTCCATCCTCTGATCATACAAAGATAGCACCTTGTCTATCCTGGTCTTCATAACCTCTGGATCAAAAGGCTTCCTTATAAAGTCCATAGCACCCATCGAAAGACCCTTAACTTCCTTGGCCATGTCGGATTCAGCTGTAAGGAAAATCACAGGTATATTGGCCCATTCAGGATTAGCCTGAAGTTTATCAAAAACCTCATACCCGTCCATCTGTGGCATATTGATATCAAGCATAATGAGGTCAGGGGTCATCTCATTTAGCATAAGCAGCGCCTGACGGCCGGATTTGGCGGTTGACACCTCATAATCCTCCCTCAGGACCTCTGCAGCACATATGAGATTAGTTGCAACATCATCTACCATCAGGATGCGCTTCATTTTATTTCCTCCGCAAAAGCAAAAACAGCATTTTCAGATCTGGTTTATTCTATACCCAAAAGCGACTTTACCGTATCCTTCATCTGTGTCTTGTCACAGACAATATCATGCAGTACAGGTGCATCTTTAAGCATCGATACGGCATCCGGAACAGGTACATTTGACAGCTTGCTCAGCATGTCTGATAGTTCAAAATCATCGGCCCCGGAAACACTCGGATCGATCGCCTTTATTACGCTGCCCGTAAACTTGTACGGACTGGCAGTGGAAGCAATGACCGTAACCTTGTCATCACCTGTTTCCTGCCTGTAACGACGATATACATTCGAAGCAACAGCCGTATGTGTGTCAATAACATAACCGGTCCGTTCGTACAGTTCATGAATCTCACGTGCTGTATCTTCCTCTGTGGCATATCCGCCGATAAATGATGACATCACCTTTTTCATATCATCATCTACTGAGTATCTGCCGGTATCGGCCAGCTCCTTCATCAAAGAAGCATTCTTAACAGGATCGTTTCCTGCAGTAAAATAAATCAATCTCTCCAGATTGCTGGAGATAAGTATATCCATCGAAGGTGAACTCGTCAGCTTAAACTCCCGGTTCCTGTCATATTCTCCGGTCGTAAAGAAATCAAACAGAACCTTATTCTCATTTGATGCACATATGAGCCGGTCTATGGGAAGTCCCATATTCTTGGCATAAAATGCTGCAAGTATATTTCCGAAATTACCGGTGGGAACAACCACATTTATCAGATCACCGTTACCGATCTTCTGTTCACGGAGAAGTGTTAAATATGCATAAACGTAATACACGATCTGCGGAACCAGTCTGCCTATGTTGATCGAATTGGCAGATGAAAACTGGAATCCTGCATCTGACAGTTCGGAAGCGAGCTCCCTGTCGTTAAACATCTGCTTAACGCCTGTCTGAGCATCATCGAAATTGCCTTTGATCCCTACCACGCTGACATTTGATCCCTTTTGCGTGACCATCTGTCTTTCCTGGATGGAACTGACCCCATTCTTAGGATAAAAAACTATTATACGGGTTCCGGGTACATCCGCAAATCCTGCAAGAGCCGCTTTGCCGGTATCTCCGGAAGTGGCTGTAAGGATCACTATCTCATTTTTGATATTGTTTTTTCTGGCTGATGTAGTCAAAAGATGAGGCAATATCGACAGTGCCATATCTTTAAAGGCTATTGTTGATCCATGAAACAGCTCCAGATAATATGCTCCGTCAGCACTTACAAGCGGAGCTATAACGTCTGTATCAAATTTCTCATCATATGCTTTATCGATACAATCCTTAAGTTCTTCTTCGGTAAAATCCGAAAGATACAGGTGCATTATCTCGTAAGCAAGCTCTTTGTATGACATATTTGTCATCTCATCAAGAGTCTTTTCAAACCGCGGAATATATGACGGAACAAATAAACCGCCATCATCCGACAGTCCTTTTAAGATTGCCTTTGATGCACTTATCCCTTCTCCTTTTGTCCTGGTGGAAAAATACTCTACACTCATCCTGACTATACAGATGCTCCATTTCGTTCAGAAATTTTTAAAAATCATTAAAATTTTATCACAAACACCTAATCTGCACAATAAAATAATAGGTAAAATAAGTACCGTTCCGACACATAAATGTAAAGTGACATATTCGTTCCATAATGGTAAAATAGTAAAGGAAATATTGGGGATTATGGGGATCACATCATGGCTAAAGGAAATTTAAGGGGCGTTTGTCCCGCAACCAAAAAAGACGGGAGCGTTTACTACCGTTCCTCCATCACTCATCGCAATAAGCATATCTCTCTGGGTTCATATGATTCCCCCTTTGATGCCCATCAGGCGTACTGGGAAGCTGCGATTCTTCTGACCAAAAAAAATATGACCCTGGATGATTATAATGAGGACAGGATCCTTGATTACAGGAAATGGGTGATCCTGACTAATTTCCGGGATAATGATCTGTATATAACAGCACCGGTTTATCTTCGCCCCAATTATTTCGAATATCATCTCGGAGTCGGTAATATACTAAAGTTCTCGACCGATGATCTGTTCTACTATTCCAAAAAACAAATAATGCAAAGAGGCCGGCATTTCTTTGTGGCAGACTACGGAATGCAGGTTAATATACTTAACAGATACGGGATCAAGAACTATGCCGTTGAAGGACGTGACTACATCTTTAAGAACGGCGATAACATGGACTTCCGCTATGATAATATCAGGATAATCAATTCATATAATGGTGTCACTTCGAAAATGACCAAAAAGGGTATGCGCTATACTGCCCGTATTCATATCATCGGCAATTACACTATAGGCAGATATTCTTCGGATACAGAGGCTGCCATTGCCTATAACAAGGCCATAGATATATTAAGATCCAACGGCGTAAACAAGAATTTCGCCCCGAATTATCTCGAGGATCTCCCTGCCAAAGAATATGCCCGTATATATTCGGAAGTATCCGTTTCCAAAAAAATAACGGACTTTCGTCCAAAAACATGAACAAAAGCCCGTAAGAGCCGGTTATATTCTGTTTATCATCCCCAGAGAGAATCAAATTCTCTGTCCGCGAAGGCAAACGGTCCGGGAATGATCGCCGTTCCTCTTTTCTCGCCCATATAATCCCTGTCAAATATTATATCCGAGCCGTCGGGATTCTCATATCTTTGTTCGGGTTCGAATGCTTCTCCCAATACATCCGAATTTATCATGGGAACTTCAAAGTCCTTAAGCAGATCATATAGGTTGGTCTTAAGGACGGGTTTACCGTCTGCTATGCTGATATCAACAGTAGCAGTTTCTTCATTGCAGATCAGGCTGTTCTTCTCATTCTTATATGCTCTGGCTCCGTTAAAATATACGTTGCCCTCAGACCATACCGGCAAAGGACTGAAATGATACTGTTCCAGTTTGCCCATATCCGGAGTCTCACTGTCCATGTCAAAATGTGATATCCATTCATCATACGTCGGATATTCATCCATCACAAAGGTTCCGACCTTGCGGTTTTCGGCAAACTGCATTCCTTCCCTTGAATCACTCATCACGACAAAATCTTCGTCCGGCCACTTCTGAACAAATATATTGTTGTAGAAACGATCATCGCCGTGAAGTATTGTCATGAATCCCATTACTTCCGTCCTGTGAGGGAAATGATACGGTGTATAGCGCTGACGGAGTTTTCCCTCTACCATGCTGTCAACTCCGGTTCCGACCGAGGTGAATGATCCGCATATCAGGTTATGTACCATTGCCACCCCCTGAGTAGCCATTCTTAATGACACATCCGACAAGAGAATATTGTTGTCTATGAGCGTAGGGCCGTGACCAACCTCAACAAAAATATCCTGGCTCATCATTCCTCCTACCAGCTGCTTTGCAAATGAAGGCATCTGGTTGTCATGAAGCAGATTCTGCGTAATACGTGTCCCCTGTGCTTCCCAATCAGTCCATATACCCATCGTACAGTGATGTATATAATTGCGTCTCATAGTGACATCTATTGCAGCATGAAGCTTGATGCCGGCTATCTCAGCGCCACCCAGTTCCATCATATTGTTGATATGATGAATATGATTATCCTCGATAAGGGAGAAAACCCCTCCCATGCGTCCGATGATACCACCCTGTTCGCAGTGATGGATATTGTTTCTGCGAATAATGTGGCTGCCGACCTTTTCCTTCAGCCACCCGTGATACTGTCCACGACAGACCGCATCCCTCTCCATCTGCGTGGGACTCTTAACGTGTTTATAGGTGAAATAGTGATCATTCTTCGGATCATAGTATTTCCCTATACATATACCCGCACATTTGCTGTTGCTGATATCGCAGTCCTCTATGATCCATCCCTTTGACCAGTGAGGGCTGATCATTCCGTCCTGATATGCCGCAGGGGGTGCCCAGGTGGTAGCCGCCTTGCTGATGGCAAATCCACTGACCGTAATATATCCCACCCTGGTCTTTGAAGGCATAAAGCATCTTCTTCTAACGTTGATCTCAATGTTCTCTTTATTGGGATCTTTATCCTGAAAGTTAGCATAGAAAACAGTACATTCGTCCTTTTGCTCGGCGTACCATCTGTATATCGAATACTCAGGTTCCCATGAGGTCTCCGATTTCGGGGCTTTTATACATTCATCAATATCTGATGCCTCATACATCATTCTGTCATTAAGATACACGCAGCCCGTATGTTTGGTCCTTCCTGCAAAGTACCAGTCCCCGTATACATACGTCGTGTAGGGATTATAATCTCCGAACAGTGTATTGCTCACCGTTGCAGTCCATACGGTCCCCTTATATGGTTTCCAGCCCTTTAATTCCTCTGCTCCGGTTATCAGCGCTCCAAGTTTTTCTTCGCTGCGGTAAATGATCCTGTTATCGGGAGTCCCTGAAAATTTGGGATCCACATACTCCCTGTAAATACCTTTTCTGACAACGACCTCATCTCCCGGCTTAGCTACAGCTGCAGCATCGCCTATCCTTTTGAACGGTTTTTCCAAAGTGCCGTCTCCGTTCCTTCCGGCTTTGACATCAACATAATAGATCATAAGTAACCCTCCCTAAGATCAGCGCCCCGAATAATCGACCAGACTCATTATATAGTCACCGGGTTTATCCATTCCCTTTATCGAAACATCGGATTTATACCTCCATAATTTAAACTGGTACGGAAATTCCGAAACCATATTATCATCGCTTAAGAATACATCGTACTGAGTCAGAAGCGTTTTTTCATCGATCCCGTTTAACAGAAAATCACCCGTTCCGTAGAGTATCGGAGTATATCCGTCCAGCCTTACCTGGGAAAGAAATGTATCAGCGATCTGTGTCAGATCCTTTTCACTGAGCGAATCGGTCCTGGCAGAATCAAATAACTTTCCACCGAATACATATGCAACCGGATAGGTTATCCTGTAATCATATGCCTTGCTGGCGCAGTAATCAGCCTCCTCTATTGCTTCTCGTACTGTGGCTGCTCTCGAATCAAAATAAAGACCTACAGGCAGCCCCGCATCAGTCGCACCCTTTATGTTCTGTTCGAAATTCACATCTTCATTTATGATACCGCTGTCATATCCCCGGCTGCCGACGCGTATCATTACAAAGCTGACTCCGTTGCTTCTCAGAGCATTAAAGTCTATGTTTCCGTTATCCGAGCTGATCATGGCCCCCAGCTGCGAAACCTTCTGACCGTTAACGGAATATGACATTTTATTATCAACAACTTTAAGATCTTTAAAATCTATCGTATTTGTCTTTATTCCGTCTACAAGTTCATATCCGTCAAGGAGCGATCCCGGTGAATGAGCGGGCGAAGGAGTTGCCTCATCCGGATCAGGTGAGGCTTGAGGATCTGAATCTTCATCTGTCCTTTCCGGTACTATCTGAGGTTTTTTCTGATCACTGTACATGTCCCATATATCTAGATCTTCTGCCCGGAGTTTATGCTCGTTATACAGAGTATCTATATCTTTGTTGCCTGAATCATATATATCCTGTCCGATTGATCCTGATTCAGGATCCGCAGTCTGCTGCATCTGATTTAGCAGCTGAGCGTTTCTTAGATTGTTTTTGCCGGAGCCGGTCTTGTTAGTTGCCAAAACGACCAGAAGTATGATCAGAATGACCCCGGAAACGATCGCTGTGGTGATCATTACCGGCAGGCTGAATGCGTGATGTTCGTTATTAAAATCATCATTGTCATATCTTCTTTTGCCCATACAACTTTCCTTTTCTGTATCTATCCTTTATACTATTTGCGGTGTTATATCCTTGCAAAGTGTTACAGTAAGCACAATTCATATTAAGTTTTTATAATGCTTAAAACTGTTTATACCTATATGACAAAATACGTAAAGAATTGTAAAAAAAACAAGAGCGTATTAAAAACTCTGGTCATACTTTCATTGTTTATAGCATCTGTATGCCTGTGCTCATGCAAAAGCCGGAACACCTGCGTTTCAAAAACCGGTCTGTATTTTGATACTGTCGTTACGATCAGTATATATGACCGTATTCCCGGAGCTGATTCGGACAGGATCATCGAAAGCTGTTTTAATATGATGTCCGAATACGAAAAAACATTTTCAAGAACATATGAAGGTTCTGATATATACAGGATCAATCATGCCGGTGGAACTCCGGTCAGTGTTTCCGACATGACGATAGATCTTCTTGATCAATCTATCTACTACGCCGGTCTGTCAGACGGGGCAGTAGATCCCACGGTTGGTGCTCTGAGTATACTCTGGAACATAGGCTCGGACAACGATAATTCCGTTCCCGATGATGAATCCGTCAAACGCGCTCTGTCTGCCACCGGCTATAAAAACATTGAGATCACAGGCAACAAGGTCGCCCTCAGAGCCCCCGGTATGGCTCTTGATCTGGGCTTTATTGCAAAGGGATATGTTGCCGACAGACTGAAGGAATATCTCTTAAGCGAAGGAATCACCTCCGCCATCATAGACCTTGGAGGAAACATACTGCTCATCGGTAATAAGAGTGGGGATGATTTCAACATAGGTCTTAAGGATCCCCTCGATCCGCAGGGCACACCGATAACCACCATAAGGGTTTCCGACTGCAGCATAGTCTCATCAGGAGACTACGAACGATTTTTTGAAAAGGACGGAATAAGATATCATCATATTCTCTCTCTTCAAACCGGTTATCCGGCTGTCAGTGACCTTTCCATGGTTACCGTGATCTCTGATAAAAGCACAGACGGTGATGCTCTGTCAACTCTGTGTTTCGTATTGGGCAAAGATGCTTCTTCCAAATTTCTGAAAGAAAACTTTCCCGATGTAAATGCCGTCTTTGTAGATAAAAAAGGAAATGTCTCCTATCTTAAATAAATTATCTTATAAACCTTTTTATCCGTCTTACAGTCTGACTATTGCTGCCTTGGGGCATTTATCGTAACATTTGCCGCATGAAATGCATTTGGACTGATCTATCGTTGCGTTAAAATTTTCAACCGAAACAGCTTCGTTTTCACAGGATTTAACACACAGTGAACATCCGATGCATGCGACATCGCATTTCTTCATGGCATCGGGTCCGCGATCAAGACTGCTGCAAGCTACAGCATATTTTGAATCATAGGGGATCAACGATATCAGATTCTTAGGACAGGCTGCTACACATTTTCCGCATGCCTTGCACGCTTCCTTGTCTACCACAGCTATACCGTTTTTGATATGTATTGCATCAAACGGACATTCTTTTACACAGTTTCCAAATCCCAGGCAGCCGTAATTACAGCTCTTAGCTCCCCCGTTCGGAACGAATCCTGCCATCAGACAATCCTGTGCTCCGGTATATTCGTAATCTGTCTTTGCTTTGTCGCAGTCACCGTTGCAGGCTACAAACGCAACTTTTCTGACACTCTGTCCACTCTCAACTCCCATAATGGCAGCTATCCTGTCACCTACCGCCTGGCCTCCGACAGGACACTGATCCACCGGAGCTTCGCCTTTGGCTATGGCTGCTGCGAGGCCGCTGCAGCCCGGAAAACCGCACCCGCCGCAATTATTTCCGGGGAGTGCCTCCAATACAGCTACTTCCTTTTCATCTACTTCAACTTTAAAACTGATCGATGCTACTCCGAGGAACAGTCCTATGATCAGTCCTAGTATTCCGACAACGATAAGTGCCGTTATGATTCCGTTCATATGGTGCTCCTTTCTACAGCAGACCCGAGAATCCGCAAAAAGCTATCGCCATCAGTCCGGCCGTCAGCAGAACTATCGGCATTCCTTTAAACGCCGTCGGGATATCATTGTACTCAATCTTTTCCCGGATCCCGGCCAGTATCGTTATCGCAATGGTAAATCCTACAGCAGTGGCAAATCCGTTTACCACACCTGTCAGGATATCATAATCCTTTTGAACGTTCGTAAGAGCTATACCCAGAACCGCGCAGTTGGTTGTGATAAGCGGCAGATAAACTCCCAATGCCTGATACAGTGAAGGGATGAACTTTTTAAGGAACATCTCAACGAACTGAACCAATGCGGCTATCACCAGAATAAAGACTATAGTCTGAAGATAGGTGATATCAAGCGGAACCAGTATGAATCTGTAAATAACGCCGGCCACGGCCGATGAAAGCGTTATGACAAATATGACCGCGCCACCCATTCCCAGTGCAGTATCTGTTTTTTTCGATACTCCCAGGAAGGGACATAAACCCAAAAACTGGCTTAATACTACATTGCTGACCAAAGAGGACGATATCAGTATGATAAGCAGTTCCTTAATCATTGTCATTCTCCTCCTTTACCGATTCATTGTTCGCAACAGCATCGTTTATAGCAGCTATATCCTGCGGTGTTATCGGAACCGTGTCAGAAACCATGTCATCAAGTTCCAGAACCTCCAGATTCTCTTCATTTGTCGTCCGGTCAGGACAGTGTGAAACATTGCAGTTCATGCAGTCGAATCCACAACCCGACTGTATTTTAGACATGTCCTTGCCCTTCTTTTCACCGGCAATCTTGATCTTATTCTGGATCGCAGTAAGACACGCCAGCACGAAAAACGCTCCGGGTGCCAGGATGAATATAGAACAGGGAACATAGCTTTGAGGCATTATCCTGACTCCGAAGCACTCTCCCGCTCCGAACAGTTCCCTTATGGCTCCTATGATAGTCAGAGCCATTGAGAATCCAAGGCCCATTCCGATCCCGTCAAAAAGCGAAAGGATTACTCTGTTCTTGGATGCATATGCCTCAGCACGTCCCAGAATGATACAGTTTACTACTATCAGTGGAATATAAAGACCCAGAGCATCATACAGGAATGGAATATATGCCTTGAGCAGCAATTCAACGATAGTAACAAATGACGCGATAATAACGATAAAAGCAGGTATTCTGACCCTGTCAGGTATTATATTCCTCAGAAGGGAAATGAACAGATTGCTCATGGCCAGAACAACCATAGTTGTAAGTCCCATGCCAAGCCCGTTGATGGCTGATGTCGTCACGGCCAGTGTGGGACACATGCCCAGCAAAAGTACAAACGTCGGATTTTCTTTGATCAGACCGTTAAACAGTCTGACGGAAATACTGTCAGTTTTCATTTCCGGCACCTCCTGTCAAAGAATCATAATAATATACACCCGCATTCACTGCTTCCGTAACAGCCTTTGAAGTGATCGTTGCTCCGGATATCGCATCTATCTGCGAATCGGAGGTTGAACCTGTTTTGGTGACTTCAAACGGCTGAACTGCTTTTGATGAGAACTGGGGTTTGAGCACTTCATCAGCTCTCATTCCGAGCCCTGCAGTCTCCTTGATATTTAAGATGGATATTCCGTTTAACACTCCGTCAGCGGTTATACCCATTGTAAATTCGATATCGCCGCCATATCCGGCATGTGTAGTTACATCCAGAATATAACCGATTATGTTGCCGGAAGAATCCTTGGCTGTCAGGGCTTTATTGATATCTACATCGCCAAAACCTGCGCTTTCCCATTTAGCAGCATCCGAAACAGCCGGATTGGCAAATCCCTGCATTTCTTCAAAAGAAGAAGCCTGGGCAAATACTTCCCGGTATGAATCATTAAGAGCCTTTTCCTCCGAACGTCTGATAGGATCCTCGGTAATGAAATGAACTGCACCGAGGCACAGCCCTGCTATCAATGTTATCGCAAACAGGATGGCGGCATCTTTTAACATGTTCTTCATATATGCTCACCTCCCATTCCGAATGCCTTGGGATAGGTAAACTTCTCTATTAGAGGTACCAACAGATTTCCAAGGATTATGGCATAAGACACGCCCTCGGCAGAGGGACCGAACAATCTGAATATTCCTGTCATTATGCCGAGGAAAATGCCATATATATACTGTCCTTTTTTCGTGACAGGTCTCGTTACATAGTCCGTAGCCATAAAGAATGCTCCGAGCATAAGGCCACCGCCTGATAACTGGGCGCTTAGGAACGCAGGATCAAAACCCCGTCCGCCAAAGATACATACAAAAAGCGCAAATGTGACTATATATGATCCGGGTATCCGAAGATCTATGATACCGGCCATGATAAGAAGGCAGGCTCCCAGAACAATGGCTATCATTGAAGTTTCACCTATCGTTCCGTTGATCCTTCCCGTAATCATATTCATGATATCAACGCTGCCACCATCTTTTAATACCGCAAGCGGCGTAGCCCCGGAATAAGCATCACAATCAAAATTGGTCATTATCGAAGTATATGAAATGACCAGAAAGCATCTGGCTCCCAGTGCAGGATTCATGAAATTCTGGCCCAGTCCGCCAAAGAGCATCTTTACAACCAGTATTGCAAAAACGCCGCCAATGATGCCTATCCACCATGGTGCACCCGCAGGCAGATTAAGGCCTAGTAAAAGCCCTGTAACAACAGCGGAAAAATCGCTGACTGTAACTTTCTTTTTCATCAAAAGTTCAAAGACAAGTTCCGTAAGCACACACGTTGCCACGCAGATAATAACCGTAATTAGCGCTTTAATTCCAAAATTGAAAACTCCGAATCCGAAAGCGGGAAGAAGTGCTATGACAACCGTAAGCATTATACTTTGCGTACTTGCCTTAGAGCGCACATGCGGATTAGAAGATACATTCAGTCTTTCGTCCATCTTTCTGCCCCCTCCTACTTTTTCTTATGCGAAAGCGCAACCTTGCGCATGGATTTAATGGATTGCGTCAGTGGTCTCTTGGCAGGGCAGGCGTAACTGCAGCACCCGCACTCGCAGCACTCAAGGCCGTTTAACTTCACAAAGTTTTCTTCATCATGTCTGTCAGCAAGTTCAGCAAGGAGTTTGGGCACAACTCGTCCCGGGCATGCCTCAACACATCGTCCGCAGTTTATGCAAGGTGTAGGCTCATTTTTAGAAACCTCATCCTTTGTCAGACACAGCAACGCCGAAGACGCCTTGGTTATCGGCACATTAAGATCGAACATTGCAAATCCCATCATAGGGCCTCCCGATATGATCTTTTCGGGAGTCTTTTTAAATCCGCCCGCTGCATCTACCAGTTCCGCATAGTTAGTTCCTATCCTTACCCTGAAATTACACGGGTCACTTATCGCATCACCTGTAACGGTAACTATCCTGTATAACAGAGGTCTGCCCTCTATCACCGCATTATATATCGCAATGACCGTATCAACATTATTGACTATGCATCCTGCATCGGCAGGCAGCATCTTTGAATTGATGGCGCGTCCCGTGGTCGCGTAAATAAGGTGTCTTTCTGAACCCTGAGGATACTTGGTCTTTAACGCTTTAACCGTGATCTTGTCTTCATCCTTGGTGAGTTTTTTAAGTAGCTCAATACAGTCCGGCTTGTTATCTTCAACCGCCAGGATTCCTCTGGCATTGTCAAACAGGCTCAAAGATACCTTAAGCCCTCCTATTAGCTTTTCAGGTTCTTCGAGCATCTTGCGGTAATCGGATGTCAGATACGGTTCGCACTCCGCACAGTTTATGATTATATAGTCGATCTTGTCCGGTTCCTTGGGCTGTAATTTAACGGCTGTCGGAAATCCGGCTCCACCCATTCCTATAATTCCCGCATCAGCGATGATCTTTATCTTATCCTCTCTGCTAAGCGAGTCATAGTCCGGGATCTGCGGATATTCTATCTCTTCAAAGAGTCCGTCATTTTCTATGACGATACTCATCTTTTCTTCACCCGTGACTACACGTCTGGGTTCTATTGCTTTAACGGTTCCCGAAACAGCAGAATACACCGGAGCTGAAACAAATCCGCCCGCTTTGGCGATAAGCTGCCCTACGAGCACTCGGTCCCCCTTGGAGACTATGCTCTCAGCGGGTGCACCGATATGCTGGGATAAAGGATAGACCATATCTCCGGTCGGAACATAATCCTTAATCCTTTTGGCTTTTGACAGTTCCTTGCCATCATGTGGATGAACCCCTCCAACAAAAGTCAGTCTTGCCATTTTGATCCTTCCTGATAAATGATTATTTGCGCTATGCACACTATGATAATAATACCACAGTATCATGTACTTTTCTATTACGGGTATGTATTAATTCGCATTAAAATATGCTTATACAAAATTGAGTTTATCTCGCAAAGATGCTAGAATAGTAATGTTATGAAAACGGAAAATACAACTCTTAATAATTTTGAACTGAATTATCCTCTCGAAAAGATATTCCCGTTGTCAGATATCCTTTTCCTTGATATAGAAACGACTGGTTTTCTCTCATCATCATCTTACATATATATGATCGGCTGTGCATTTTATTACAGCGGAAACTGGATCGTAAAACAGTTCTTCGCCCAGGACAGGGATGATGAAAAAGCCATACTTGAAGAATTCTTTGACTTTGCCAAAGGCTTCTCTTTCCTGATACACTATAACGGTAATTCATTTGATCTGCCCTTTATTAAAAACCGTGCTTTAAAGCATGATCTTCCCAACACTATAGACGGGATGCAGGGACTTGATATTTACAGAAGGATCAACACATATCGTAATCTGTTAAAACTCCCCGACTGTAAGCTTAAGACCATTGAAATGTTTCTGGATATCAACAGAGAAGATGAATACAGCGGTGGCGAACTCATAGAAATATACAATGAATATACACAGTCTCACGACTTTTCATCGTATCAGACTCTGTTACTTCATAACAGCGATGATATCAAAGGAATGCTGGAGATTCTTCCAATACTGAATTACTACGATCTGTTTAACAGTTCGGTTACAGCAACCAAGGTTTCAGGTTCCGTATATCCGGACATGAACGGTATCACACGCAAGGAGCTGACCATAAACATCTCATTCGACGGCTCACTGCCCCATCCTCTAACTTTCATGGGCAGAGGTTGTTACTTCAAGGCTGCCGGTAATTCGGGAACTCTGGTCGTTCCCATATATGAGGAAGAGCTTAAATTCTTTTATGCCAATTATAAAGACTATTATTATCTGCCTCTTGAAGACATGGCGTTACACAAGTCGGTCGCCACGTTTGTGGACAATGAATTCAGGACACCGGCCAAAGCCTCAAACTGCTATACGAGAAAATTATCCGAATTTCTTCCGCAATGGTCACCCCTGTTCACTCCATTCTATAAGAGAGATTATGGCAGTACCGATCTGTTCTTCGAACTGACAGACAATCTCAAAAAAGACAGAAACGCTTTTTCGATCTATGCTTCGCATGTCATACAGGCTGTTGCGTTGCAAAAGTCAGATCCACTGGCATAAAAAAAGGATTCCTTTCGGAATCCTTTTTTATATTATTGCATTGGCCTCTCATAGTAGAAACTTGATTTTCGAAGATACCCGATCTCCTTATACGAGGTGATCTGTTCGGTACTTCCGATAAACAGAATTCCGCCAGGTTTAAGAGACTGATAAAACTTGGCAAATACGTTTTCTTTGGCTTCTTCGGTAAAGTATATCAGAACATTACGGCACACGATGAAGTTAAAATCTTTCTGATAGTTGTTGAGTATCAGATTATGTTCCGCAAACCGAACTCTTGATTTAATCTCGTCGGAAATCTGATATGCTCCCCCGACATCCGTAAAATACTTGCGCTTAAGATCATCCGGAACAGATGCTATACTCTTTTGTGCATACAGCCCGGCCTTAGCCTTTTCAAGAACCTGCTTGTCTATATCAGTGGCATAGATATTGATCTTGTTAAGAGGAATATGTCTCGACAGGGCCATTACCAGCGAATAAGGCTCATCGCCGGTCGAACACGCAGCACTCCAAACCTTAAGGTTCTCACCGAATCGTGAAATAAGCTGTGGTATTACATCCGCATCCATCAGTTTCCATTGCTCCGGATTTCTGTAAAACTCCGAAACATTAATGGTGAAATAATTCATGAATTCTTCGTACAGTGACTTATCTGAACGAAGCGCTGCAACATAATCCTGAAAGCCTTTAAAACTATGTTTAGTATACAGGGACACTATCCTTCGCTTCATCTGCTGCTCTTTGTAAGAGTTCAGATCGACTTTCGTCAGCTGAAGTATATCCCTTTTAAATTCCTCATATTCGTATGCCATTGTAAACGCCGCCTGTAAAAAAGATTATTCTTCCGAAGCTGAATCGGATTCACTCTCTGATGCTATAACAGCATCGATATCTACAGAAGCAACATCGTGATCGTCGTCATCCTTATCTGAGCCCTTTTCTTCAGGTTCAACCAAAGCACGAATGCTAAGGCTTATCTTCTTTTCGCTCTCATTAAAGTCAACGATCTTAGCTGTAACCTCATCGCCAACCTTTAATACATCGGAAGGCTTTTCAACTCTGTCCTTAGAGATCTGGGATACGTGCAGCAGAGCATCAACACCCTTTGATATCTCAACAAAAGCACCAAAGTCGGTCATTCTGGCTATCTTGCCCGTAACAACATTGCCTACGGCAAATCTGGTGTCGGCATCCTTCCAGGGATTCTCATCATCAAACTTGGCAGAAAGCGCTACCTTGTTATCTACGATATCCTTGATGAAGCATCTTACTGTATCACCAACCTTGAATACCTTCTTGGGATTCTCTACTCTGCCCCATGACATCTCGGAAATGTGGAGCAGACCATCCATTCCGCCTATATCAACGAATGCTCCGAAATCGGTAACATTCTTGACTGTGCCTTCAAACACATCGCCAACCTTAAGTGTAGAAAGGATCTGTGCCTGTGCCTCAGCCTTGCTGGCTACCAGCAGCTGCTTGCGGTCGCCGATGTAACGGCGTCTCTTGGGATTATACTCGGTGATAACGAACTCTATCTCCTGACCCATGTACTTGTTAAGATCCTTTTCATAGGTATCAGAAACAAGACTTGCGGGAATGAAGATCCTGACTTCGTCAACAACAACACATACTCCTCCGCCGAGAACCTGTACGACCTTGGCCTTTAATACTTCCTGATTGTTGAAAGCCTCTTCGATCCTCTTGTTGCCTCTGTCGGCAGCAAGTCTCTTGTATGTGAGAAGAACCTGGCCTTCTCCGTCATTAACCTTTAAGACCTTGACTTCCATCGTGTCGCCTATCTTGGCAACGGTAGTAAGGTCTATATTGGACTCATTTGAATACTCGTTACGAGTCAGAATTCCATCAGACTTATAACCGATATTAAGAATGATCTCATCGGGCTTAACATCGATAACCGTACCTTCAACTACCTCTCCTGTATGTATTGTCTTTAAAGATTCTTCCAGCATTTGTTCAAAAGTTAATTCTGACATAATTTTGAACCTCCTCGATAATATTGTTTGGGGTGGAAGCCCCCGCGGTAATACCTACCAGGGAAGCGGTCTTGGGTATATCGATCTTCAGGTCATCGGTCCCAGACACAAAATATGTCTCGGGACATTTCTCCTTACAGATAGCGTACAGTTTCTGCGTATTGGAACTGTTCGCGCCGCCTATAACGAGCATAACATCAACCTTTGAAGCGATAGCGTCTGCTGACTCCTGCCTCTCCTTCGTTGCGCTACATATAGTATTCACAACATTAACATTGTACCCTTTATTCTTTATAATTTCAACTAATTCTTGAAATTTATTCAAGTTAAACGTAGTTTGAGAAACTATGCTTAACGTCGCGGAAGAACTGAGTTTAAAGGATTCTGCATCTTCCCTGTTTTCTATGACACAAACGTCACCTGTTGCCCAGCCTTTGATTCCGAGTACTTCAGGGTGAGAAGGATTCCCAATGATAACTATGGTATCTCCCATTTGTGATCTCTCCCGGACAATGTTATGTATCTTTTTAACAAAAGGGCAGGTTCCGTCAATACAGGTATTATTGTTCAGGCGGATTAGGTCATAAACATACTCCGGAATTCCGTGAGCTCTGATGACTATTATCGCATCATGTATGGATTTCAGCTCTTCCTCGGATTCTATAACCTTTACACCCTTTTTCTTCAGGTCATTAACTACCGAATCATTATGTATTATCGGACCGAATGTATATATGTTATCGTGCCTGCCTATCAGCTCATATACACTTCTGACAGCTTTGTCAACTCCGAAACAAAAGCCCGCATGTGTCGCCAAAACAGTTTCCATATAGCTCCTTTACCCGTCGGATCACGGTCATTTGATCAATGATAATATCCGATCAGCCACCTCATCGATAGTCATGTATGATGAATCTATCTCTATGGCATCATCTGCCTTTTTTAGCGGAGATACTTCCCTTGTCATATCCTGATGATCCCTTGCTATTATATCCTCTTCGATCTTATTGATATCAGCATCCTGTCCCTTTGTGACAAGCTCGTCATATCTTCTCTGCGCTCTGACCTTTGATGAGGCAGTCAGATATATCTTGACATCGGCATCAGGGAGAACCACCGTGCCGATATCCCGTCCGTCCATAACTATGTCGTTCGTTAGCGCTATTTCCTTTTGAAGTGCCACAAGACGTGACCTGACAGAAGGGTATTTTGATACCAGCGAAGCCATATTCCCTGTTTCCTCAGTCCGCAAATATCCCGTTACATCCTCTCCGTTTAGGAAAACATGCTGTGCTCCCTCAACATATTTAAGACTGATATCGGCCGTCTGTGAAGATGAATCTACCGCTTTTTCGTCTTTTGGATCAGTGTCCGTCCTTATCATGTGGACCGCCATGGCTCTGTACATGGCTCCGGTATCGACGTAAATGAATCCCTTCTTTGCAGCCACTATCTTGGCGATCGTGCTTTTGCCTGCTCCCGCAGGTCCGTCTATTGCTATCTGGTAACTCATAATAACCTCCGTAGATCAAATTGTATGTTTATCAGTTCTTAGCGGCACTGGTTCCGGCAAGGTACCCGGTTGAAAAGGCTGTCTGAAGATTAAATCCGCCTGTCAAAGCATCAACATCGAGAACTTCACCCGCAAAATAGATGTTCTTGTGTATCCTGGATTCCATGGTGGATGGATCAACCTCTTTGACGCAGATTCCACCCTGAGTTATTATCGCCTCTTCGATCGGACAGGTCCCCGTGATCGTCAGTTCGAAGTTCTTCAGTATCCTGATAAGGTTCTGTCTTTCTTCTCTGGTGACGACATTTACCTTTTTGTCAGGATCTATATTGCTCCTTCTTACCACAACGGGAATCATTTTTGACGGAAGCAGGTCCGAAAGGGAATTCCTGAATGCCTTATTACTGTATTTATTAAAATCTCTGACCAGTCTTTCGTCAAGTTCGTTTTCAGTAAGAGCGCTCTTAAGATCGATGCATGCACAGGCCCTTTTGCCTGACAGCTTTGAAGAATAGTATGATGAAGCGGACAAAACAACGGGTCCGCTGATTCCGAAGTGAGTAAATAGCATCTCTCCGAATCCGGAATACACCGGTTTTCTTTCTTCCTTTGTTTCTTTGAGCGTAAAAGTGATGTTTCTTAAAGACAGCCCCTGAAGATCCGGGCAGTCGGTTTCCTCACAGCACAGAGCAACAAGACCGGGGCGCGGCTCTTCGACAGAGTGTCCCAGTTTCTTTGCAAAGTCATATCCGTCACCTGTAGAGCCGGTCGCAGGATATGACAGTCCTCCTGTCGCTATGACTATACTGTCGGTTTTAAAGCTGTCCCGGGATATGGATACAAGGCCATCTCCGATACCGGTCACTTTAGTGTCAAGAAGTACTCTCACTCCCGTTTCTTTAAGCATTTTTTCAAACGCCCTGATGATATCCGACGAATGATCCGAACACGGGAAAACCCTATTTCCTCTTTCAGTTTTTAACGGGCAGTATCTTGAAATAAGATCGATCAGCGCAGAATTGTTAAAGCCATAGTATGCGCTGTATAAGAACTTCGGATTGGAAACGATATTCTTGAAAAAATCATCATCTTCACAATCATTGGTAACATTGCATCTGCCTTTGCCCGTGATAAAAAGCTTTTTACCCAGCTTTTCGTTTTTCTCGACGAGCGTAACTTCAGCTCCGTTTATCGCAGCAGCATAGGCAGCCATCATGCCTGCGGGGCCTCCGCCAATAACAGTAACACGCTTACTCATTATCGGTATTTCCCCCCTCCGCTTCCTTAAGCTTCATCAGCGGATAGTTCAGCATCGGCTCTTCATCAATGAAATTGATCTCGTCATTTAAGTAAACCTGATAGTTATTCCAGACTGTTTCAAGTGTTTCGAGATTACCCTTGACTGAATCAGGCACTTTAAGGCACAGAGCGACGACAAGTGCATTGATCAAAGATAACGGAGCTACCAGCGAATCAACTATTGAAACCATGTCTGATCTGGCCAGCAGATTACACGAAGAATACAGATTCATCGGCGAATGAATGCTGTCTGTGATGGTGATTATCTTTGCCCGCCTGTCCTTGGCAAATTCCATAGCTTTAAGCGTTCTCATCGAATATCTCGGGAACGATATGCCTATGATACAGTCTCTTTCGCTGATTCTGATCATCTGTTCAAACATCTCAGTAACCGAAGTGGTTTTAAGAAGGATGACATTTCCTCTTATCATATTCAGGTAAAACTGCAGGAAATCAGCCAGAGGTTCACATGATCTTAAGCCGCAAACGTACACAGTCTCAGCGTTAAGTATTATATCAACGGCATCGGAAAAAGCATTCGGGTCAAGATTTGTTATGGTATCGTTTATCTTTTCAATATCCGCGCTGAGAACAGAATGGATAACCTCAGACTGTGAATTGTTCTTATATTTGGTGCCTATCTTCTGCACCCTGTTTAACTTGCTCTGAACCCAGTCTGCCAAGGCTTTTTGGAACTCCGGATACCCTTCGTAACCCAGAGCCGTTGCAAATCTGACTACAGTCGATTCCGAAACTCCGACCGTACTTCCGATCTTTGCAGCTGTCAGAAACGCAGCCTCGTCGTAATGATCGGATATAAATGACGCAATGGCCTTGTGTCCCTTGCTCATCTTCATAAAGCGGTCATTCATTCTGGATATAATATCTTTTTCTTCCATTTAAATCCTTTCTGCAAAGACCATTAGGCCGTTCGGTTAAGCATTTCCGTTTAAAGGGCCTTTTGCCTGCAGGAACATTGTTCCAACACGCAGAAAGCCCCCTACCGGATACAATGCCAGTAAGGGACTAACCAATAATCTTATCTGAAAGATGAGTAGGCATCCTTCAACATAGAAACAGTTTCTTCTTCAGCAAGATCATAATCTCCGGTAAGCGACATGCAGGCAGCTCCGTGAATGAACATCCACATTTTCATAAACAGCTCCTGTGCATTTGATGCGCCCTGTGAAGTTGCGGACTGGATCTCCTTTGAAACATTGGATGTCGGACCGTTTATCATATCATAAAGAGATCTTCCGTAGCGTTCCCTGGAAAGGAACAGGAATTTAAATACATTCGGATTTTTCTGAGCATACAATATGTATGCCAGTCCCAGATTAACAAAAGGAACGACAGTCGTCTTCTGAAACGAAGTGTAATACTCCTGAAAGCTGTCACATGCCTTAGCGAAAAGATCCACATACAGTTCTTCCATGTTGTTATAGATCCTGAATATAGGCTGTGTGGAACAATTAGCCTTGGCAGCGAGTTTTCTTGCAGTGACCTGTTCGATTCCCTCTTCCTTAAGCATTTCAAATGCTGCATCAAGTAAGATCGTTTTGGTAACGGTTTCTTTTCTAGCCATATTAGCCTCCCATATTAGTAACACTAGTTATCTTAACTTATGTCAACGGTAAAGTCAATATGAAATCCGGAAAAAATATCAAATTCCCTTGTAAAAACAACAAAAAAACAATCCCGAGCACAATATGTTGTGTTCGGGATTGATAATAACACTATATGTTATGTAAATTATACGGGATAAGCTCCGTTTGCTGTATCGGCTTTGGTAAGATCCATCTTTTCCTGCTGAGCCTGACGATATTTGAAGAAATCTACGGCAACCTGAGGGAACAATGCATAAGACAGAACGTCCTCATCCTGCTGCTTCCATTCCTTCATCTCAGATTCAAGTGTAGCAAGCTCGGGTTCCGTATGTCCTGTAGCTTCGGCACTTCTGGCTGTTGATCTGGGTTCTCCGGGGATAACCTTATCAATAACCTCCTGATTCATGGGCTTAACGGTCTGGCCGTAATTACCGCGAAGCAGATCCTTGAATTCTCCTGTAGCCATCTTGTATCTCTCGCCCATAAGGACATTGAAGATAGCCTGTGTACCAACGATCTGTGAAGAAGGTGTAACAAGCGGAGGCTCACCGCAGTCCTTACGAACTCTGGGTATCTCTTCGAGAACTTCATTGTATTTATCTTCGGCATTCTGTTCCTTGAGCTGTGAAACCATGTTTGAAAGCATTCCACCGGGAACCTGGTAAAGAAGAGTCTTTATATTAACGCCCAATACCTTGGTGCTCATGAGGCCTGACTCAATACATTCCTCACGGTAGGGACGCCAGTAGTCTGCGATCTGAGCCAGCAGATTCTGATCGTATCCGGTATCGTAGGGTGTACCCTTGAATGTTTCAACCATAACTTCGGTAGCGGGCTGAGATGTTCCCAGTGCGAAAGGAGAAATAGCACAGTCGATAACATCGACGCCGGCTTCAACAGCCTTAAGATATGTCATTGAAGCAACACCTGAAGTATAGTGAGTATGCAGCTGGATAGGAAGGTTGGTGTTCTCTTTAAGGGTCTTTACGAGCTCTGCTGCTCTGTAAGGAACGAGGAGTCCGGCCATATCCTTGATACATATAGAATCTGCGCCCATCTCTTCGATCTTTTTAGCCATATCACCCCAGTATTCAAGAGTGTATGCATCTCCGAGAGTATAGGAAAGAGCTATCTGAGACTCTCCTCTGCCCTCCTGCTTTTTGATCTTGTTTGTTGCATCAACTGCAGCCTGAAGGTTCCTAAGATCGTTAAGACAGTCAAATATCCTGATGATATCTATTCCGTTTGCGATAGATTTTTCAACGAACGCATAAACAACATCATCTGCATAAGGACGGTAGCCAAGAATGTTCTGTCCGCGGAAGAGCATCTGAAGCTTGGTGTTCTTAAACCCGTCACGGAGCTTTCTTAATCTGTCCCAGGGATCCTCTTTGAGGAATCGAAGTGAAGCATCAAATGTAGCTCCTCCCCAGCATTCAACTGCATGGTATCCCACCTTGTCCATTTTATCTATGATTGGAAGCATCTTTTCGGTAGGCATTCTGGTTGCGATCAATGACTGATGTGCATCACGAAGGACCGTTTCCATGATACCGACCGGCTTTTTAACCTGTTCTGACATATAAATCATCCTTTCTGTTTTGATTATTCAACAAATATTAAAGTGTTATTCCCTTAGAAAACTCCGAATACCGCCATGAATGTACCTGCAGCAACCGCAGTGCCGATAACTCCGGCAACATTGGGTCCCATAGCATGCATCAGCAGGAAATTGGTGGGATCGGCTTCCGCACCGACCTTTTGTGATACTCTGGCGGCCATGGGCACAGCAGAAACACCTGCGGAACCGATAAGCGGATTAACCTGTCCCTTTGTGGCAATACACATCAGTTTACCGAACAATACTCCGGCGGCTGTTCCAAAGGCAAACGCAATAAGTCCAAGGACAACTATGAACAGTGTCTCTTTGTTAAGGAACGCCTCAGCAGAGGTTGTTGCACCTACGGAAGTACCGAGGATGATAACAACGATGTACATCAGAGCATTCGAAGCTGTATCGGTAAGCTGTCTTACAACACCTGATTCTCTGAACAGATTACCGAGCATAAGCATACCTACCAAAGGAGCTGTGGTCGGAAGGATCAGACATACAACTATTGTAACAATGATAGGGAACAGTATCTTTTCAAGTTTTGATACAGGTCTTAACTGACCCATCTTGATCGATCTTTCCTTCTCAGTGGTCAAAAGTTTCATAATGGGTGGCTGGATAATGGGAACCAGCGACATATATGAATATGCGGCAACCGCAATGGGTCCAAGGAGAGCTGTCTGTCCCAGTTTTCCTGCAAGGAAGATCGATGTGGGACCATCCGCACCACCTATGATAGAGATTGCAGCGGCAGCCTTGTCATTAAAGCCCATAGCTATTGCTCCGAAATATGCCGCAAAAATTCCGAACTGGGCAGCCGCTCCCAAAAGGAAGCTCTTGGGGTTTGCTATAAGCGGTCCGAAGTCAGTCATAGCTCCGACTCCCATGAATATGAGCGACGGAAGAATTGCCCATTCGTCCAGTTTGTAGAAATAATAAAGCAGACCGCCAACGCCGTTGGGTGAATCCTCAATGCTGAGCATAATATCAGGGTAGATATTGACAAGGAGCATACCGAAGGCGATAGGAAGCAACAGCAAGGGTTCGAATTCCTTAGCGATCGCCAGATATAAAAATACACAGGCAACTATTATCATTATGAAGTTTCCCCAGGTTAAGTTGAAGAAAGCAGTCTGATGAATTAAGTTGTCCAGTGTGGATGCAATATAATCCATTTTATTTCCTCCTGAATTATTGATTTGGAATTATTTCCAAAAAAGCTCCTGTCTATCAGTTAAGTGTAGCAAGTAAAGCGCCTGCTTCTACAGAATCTCCGACTGCAACATCTATTGAAGCTACTGTTCCGTCTTCGGGAGCAACAACCGGGATCTCCATCTTCATGGCTTCAACTATAACAACGGCATCACCCTTCTTTACAGCTGTTCCGACAGGTGCTTCGATCTTGAATACCTTACCTGCGGCACCTGCCTCTACTTTGATAGAGCCTGCGCCGGCACTGGCAGCCTTGGGTGCTGCGGGTGCAGCCTTGGGAGCTGCCTTAGGTGCTGCGGGTGCAGCTGCCTTTACTCCTGTTGAAGCACCTTCCTCGACAGTAACATCATATACGTTTCCATTAACGGTAATTGTATAATTCTTCATTTTATTATCCTCCTGAAATTAATTAACGAAATCTTCTGATACTTCTGACAACAAAACCGTCTGAAGAAGTTCCTTCATACGCTGCTATAGCTGCAGATATTACGGCTACCAGCTCACCATCATCTAAGCTCTCTTCCTTTTCGATTATAGAAGCGATGGCATTATCAACAGTTTTTTCATTGGCAGATACCGGTTTTTTCTTAAATGCACCCTGGATCTTGGGGATCAGGTTAAATGCACTGATTATGAAACTGATCAGGATCAGTACGCAGAACACAGTACCCATTCCGAGGAGCGTGTTCAATCCGGCTTTTTGCATACTCTCTGCAAATGTATACTTGACGTTGGTCGTAAAGCTCTTGTAAGTTCCGCGCTCAAACACTACCTCAAAGATCGCATCACGTTTCGAACCGTGAAGCAGTATCTGGATGGATCCGTCATCAAAATTACCCAAAGAGTCAAGTGTAACCGAATTGGAAACGAGTTCTTCGTTACCGAATTCTATGCTTCCCATCTCGCCAATGCTCTTTTCCATGCTCTCGCACGCGCTTTTAAGCATCGTTCCCCAGCCGTATTCCTGGTTCATCTGGTAGGAATACTCATCGACCATATCATTGAGGATAATGCTGTTGAGCATCTGGGCATCCATTGTGGCTTCCTGCAATGCTTCACTGTCTGAAAGGTGTGGAGCTTCCTCCTTGGCACCGCAGGCAGTCAGAGAAAGTAAGCAAAGACCGGTGCATAATGCGATTAACCACTTTTTCATAAGTTTGCTTCCTTTCTGTGACTATACTGTCCCGTGCTTTTTGTCCGGAACAGCATCATATTTTGTATAGAGCATCTCAAAAGCTCCGATAACGTATTTACGTGTATCGGCACTTTCTACTATCTCATCAACGTATCCGCGTCTTGCGGCGCTTTCTACGTTGTTCTGAAGTGAATCATATTCCTTGGCGCATTCGCTTATTGCATCAGATCCCTGCGCATCACAGATTATCTGAGCAGCGAGCTTTGATTCCATGGCTCCTATTGTTGCATTCGGCCATGCGATCGTTATATCTGCTCCGATAGCTTTGGAATTGAACATTACATAGGCAGATCCGAAAGCCTGCTTAGTTATTACATTTACCTTGGGAACAGATGCATTTGCAAAAGCGTATGTGAGCTTGGCAGCTGCCTTTGCGATACGCTTTTCATTGCACTTGCATGTCTTGAATCCCTTGATATTGGTCATAGTGAGTATAGGAATTTCAAAAGCATCACAGAAGTTAACGAATTCAGCAGCCTTTTCGCATCCGTTGGCACTGATGAGAGAATCAAATTTCTCAACCGCTTCACCATTTTCATCATACAGAACGTTTCTCGATGCAACCACACCCACAGTTGCTCCGTTAAGCTTTATGAATGCAGTAACAACTTCCTTGGCGTATTCACGTTTTGTCTCAAATACAACCGCATTGTCGGATATCTGAGTAAGAGCAACAGCAGGATCATCTATTGAAGCTTCAAGCGAAGGACAGGTCCTGTTGAGGTCATCTTCACATTCCTCGAAGTCATACTCTCCTGCATTGTTTCCGGGGATGATACATACCAGTTCTCTTATAGAATTAAGAACATCTTCCTCACTGCCGGCAAAGTCGACGTTTCCTGTCTCCTTTGTCTGGAATGATGCATCCGATGTATCACATTTTTCAGCAGAATTACCATCTATGCAGTTAGGAGCCGTAACAAAGAGCTTTGCGTTCTTCTCTTCCATAAATGTAAAATCAGCCATGGATGAAGAAATCGCAAGAGCACCGCCGCAATTGCCGAAAATAGCATTGATCTGCGGTATAACGCCCGATGCAAAAGTCTGACTTAAATAGATCTCACCGAATGCATTAAGGGCATCTGTAGCCTCCTGCAAACGCATTCCCGAAGACTCTATCAGTCCGATAACGGGAGCTCCCATCTTAATAGCCATGTCGTAAAGGTTAACAATCTTTTTTGCATGCATCTCACCAACGCTTCCGTTAAGAACTGAAGCATCCTGACTGTACACATACACAAGATTACCACCTATAACTCCATAACCGGTAATAACACCGTCAGAAGGGGTCTGTGTCTGCTTCAGGTTAAAATCGGTATTACGGGCTGTAACCCGGGCGCCAATTTCAACAAAGCTGTTTTCATCAAGAAGAGACGTGATTCTCTGTCTTGCTTGTGAAGTTGTACTCATAAATTGACCTCCGTTTATAATGATTAAAAATATTGATATCAGGTAATTTTGACACTCGTTTTCTTCTTACGAAACGCCAAAACGCACTAGAATAGAGTATAGCATAAAAAAAGTAAGTTTCCTAGAGAAACTTACTTAAAAAAATGAATATTGTGTGAATTATATATCCAGTGCCACGGCAGCTTCCGCCTCGGCCTGCTGTTTGAATTCCTCTATCTGAACGGACGAAAGCTCAGGAAGTTCTTCAAGTGACTTCACGCCGAATGTTCTAAGGAATTCCTCGGTAGTTCCAAAAAGCAGCGGTCTTCCGGGAGCATCCTTTCTGCCAAGCTCTGTGATGAGTCCAAACTCCAGCAGTCTGTTGATCGCATGATCACACGATACGCCTCTGACCTTTTCGATCTCAGCGCGGGTTATAGGTTGCTTGTATGCAACTATCGACAGCGTCTCGAGCATACTGTCGCTGATCGTGTATTTGCGTGGTGTCTTGGCGATCTTGACAAGATACTCATACATTGATGCTTTGGTACACATCTGGAACGATCCGTCCAATTCCATGAGTGTCATGCCTCTGTCGTTATTGTCGTATTCATCCTTGAGCTCCAAAAGAAGAGCTCTTGTCTTGTCGTTTTCCTCTTCTATTACCGAAGCGAGTCTGTCCACTTCCACCGCATCACCCATGGTGAAAAGTATAGCTTCGAGAACCGCTTTCTTCTGACTCTTATTCATCTTTGAGCAAAATCCTCTATTACCAGTTTTACTAGAACGAACTCATGACAAAATCTCTCGGAGCAACAAAATCGGGAACCGTAGTAATGATTATGTCTCCGAAAATATGATCCTGAGCTATCCTGATCTGTCCGATCTTCATCATTTCCAGAATGACCAGGAACGTTACGATCTTTTCTATCTTTGATCGCTGTTTCTCAAGGAGTTCGACGAAGCTGAACTTCATATGAGAAGCAACATATGAAAAGATATATGATGCCTTGGCATCCATGTCGATCTCTTCTTTTTTGATATTGCCGAACGTGGATCTGACAGGGTCTATCTTATCCTCTGACCTCTTCATGACCATCCGGAAGAGTTCCTGCAGTTTCATCAGTGATGTGTCAGCCAGAATTTCATCAAGATTATAGGGTTCCTTATACTCCTCGATCTCTTTGGGCATGGTCCGGATCTTAAAATATGTATGTGATGCATCGATCTGTCTGTCCTTGAGTTCGTATGCCATGTATTTACACATCTTGTACTCAAGAAGCTGGGCAACCAGTTCTGCTCTGGGATCTTCTTCCTCGCCCTCTTCATTGACTTCCTTCGGAAGGAGCATCCTGCATTTGATATCAAGCAAAGTGGCTGCCATGACCAGAAACTCGGACATGACATTCATATCCTCTGTCTCCATTTGCCTGATGTAATCAAGATACTGTTCAGTGATGGTAACGATGGGGATATCGTAGATATCGACTTTATTTTTTTCGATCAGATGAAGTAGCAGATCAAGAGGGCCCTCAAATACCTCCAGTTTAACCTGAATAGCCATATCAGCCCCCTACAATCGCAACAGTTGCGCTGGTACCGAGTCTGGATGCTCCTGCCTCAACCATGGCTTTGGCAGCTGCCGCATCCCGTATACCTCCGGAAGCCTTGACTCCGATATCCGGTCCTACCGTCTGTCGCATCAGTCTGACATCATCCGCTGTTGCTCCGCCGGTTGAGAATCCGGTGGAGGTCTTGACGAAATCAGCTCCTCCCTTCACCGATAACTCACAGGCCTTCACCTTCTCCTCATCCGTAAGCAGACATGTCTCGATAATTACTTTAAGTGTCCTGCCGGGAGCAGCATCCCGGACAGCCTTTATATCTTTAAGGACAGTGTCATAGTCTTTGTCCTTAAGCGCACCTACATTTATTACCATGTCGATCTCGTCGGCACCGTTCCTGACGGCATATTCAGTCTCCATGGCTTTGCACTCGCTGCTCATCATCCCCAGAGGGAACCCTACGACCGTGCATACCTTAACATCGCTCCCCTTTAGTTCCTTTGAAACAAGAGGTGTATAAAAACTGTTGACACATACGGACATGAAGCCATACTCTCTGGCTTCATCACATATTTTGACAACCTGTTCTTTGGTCGCTTCGGCCTTCAATATGGTATGATCGAACAGTTTGTGATCAAGTTTCATTCCTTCACTCATAATAAGCTCCCATAAATAAGAATATCTTGTGTGTCTCGCTTAAAGGCACACAAGATATTGTATCAGAGAAGTATATCTTATTCAATAGGCGAAGTAAATAAATAACCTGCGTTTTTTACTTCTTCTCACTTCTTAAACGCACACAGGTCAGTTCCCCGGGATTAAATACCCTAAGTGGAATATGATGAGTTCCAAGTCCGCATGAAAGAACCATGACTGACGGTCCGATCTCATACCTTCCTCCGCTGTATTTGGGAAAGAACCGATAGTTCGGTGACAGCACGCCTCCTATTATCGGCAGCCTGACCAGCCCTCCGTGTACATGACCGGACAGTGTAAGGTCAGCTCCCCATCCGGCATAATCATCAAAATACTGAGGATTGTGAGCCATGAGAACGGAAAATTCATCCTCATGCGGATCACCCAGAATGTCTTTTATCACTTCAACTCCGGGGTTTTCCCTGCCCAGTTTTCTGTAATAACGAAACGGAAGCTCAAGCCCGTATATCCTGACATTATTCTCTTTGATCAGAACCGAATCGTTCTCAATTAATATAGCTCCGGTCTCTGTGACCAGCCTTCGATAAGCATCATAAATTCCGGGAAACTCTTCCGGTCTTTCCTTGGTCTTCTGTTCATGGTTTCCGTTGGCGCAGTACACCGGGTATCTTTCAGACAGTTTTCCGATCAGCGAAACTGCCACCTCTCCTTTATCCGAAAAGGCCGCAGTGTACATATCGCCGCCCACAAAAACAGCATCCGGATTGATCCCGTTTATTGCATCGATCAGTTTTAAATTGTTACGTCCGAATCGCTTGCTGTGCAGATCCGTCAGAAATACGATATCAAGGTCCCTGCTTATACGGTCTGATGATATCTCGTATTCCCTGATCTTAAACCGGTGTGTGTCAACAGCCATCACAACTGCAAAGAACAGGATCAGTATCGCGATTATGATGATTATCAAGGTAATGGTATTCATGATTATGAAAAAAGCCCCCTTGGATCACCTTGGGGGCTGTGCATGTAAATTAATTGTATTTACGTTTTCTGGCAGCTTCAGACTTTTTCTTGCGTCTTACGGAAGGCTTCTCGTAATGCTCACGCTTCCTGATCTCCTGCTGGATGCCGGCTTTAGCACAGCTTCTCTTGAAACGGCGAAGCGCGCTGTCTAAGCTTTCACCCTCTTTAACTATTACGTTAGACATTCTCGACCCTCCCTTCAGCACCTAAATGACTGATTAGGTTATTTGTGCCAAAACACAAGGAATATTATATCCGCTAAAATAATGCTCGTCAATGATTTTTTACTTTATCATTCCTTCAAGAACACTTTGTGCTTCGGCTATTGCTTTATCTATTCCTGCGGGATTCTTGCCTCCGGCCTGAGCCATGGCAGGTTTTCCTCCGCCGCCGCCTTCAACCAGAGGTGCCAGCGCTTTTATGATATTGCCTGAATGAGCGCCCATTTTCACTGCACCGTCAGTAGCCATCGCTACCATATTTACCTTGCCGTCATTCTCCGAGATAAGGAGGACTACTCCTTCACCGAGCTTGGTCTTCATCTGATCTCCCAGATCCCTGAGCCCGTTCATGTCGACTCCGGAAAGCTTCGTGGCAAGGAGTTTAACTCCCTTTATATCAACTACATTTTCAGTAACATCTCCCAGTGATTCCCTTGCTGCCTTGGCCTTGAGGGATTCAAGTTCGGAATTCAGTTCCCTGATCTGTTTTTGCATGCTTTCGATCTTCCTGACGAGATCTGCCGGTGTCGTTTTGGCAGCAGATGATGCTTCATCCAGTCTGGCCTCCACATCGGAATAGTATTTTAATACATTATCTCCGGTGATGGCTTCTATACGCCTGACTCCCGCTGCTATACCGCTTTCCGAAACGATCTTGAATGCACGTATCAATCCTGTATGGGATACATGCGTACCACCGCACAGTTCCTTGGAGAAATCTCCCATTGATACAACTCTTACCGTATCACCATACTTTTCCCCGAACAGGGCCATCGCGCCTGATTTCTTAGCCTCATCAATACTCATAACATCTGTCGAAACCAAAAGATCAGCCGATATTTTCTCATTAACTATATCTTGAACGCGTTTTATCTGATCAGCAGTCATGGCCTCTCCATAGCTGAAGTCAAATCTGGTCCTTTCAGGATCCTGATATGAACCCTGTTGGTGTACATCAGAACCAAGAACCTCCCGTAGCGCAGCCTGGAGCAGATGTGTTGCAGAATGGTTTTGACATGTAGAAGATCTAAGTATGCTGTTTACTTCCATTTTTACATTATCATTAACCTTAAACGATCCGGATATAACACGACCGACATGAGCAACACGGCCTTCATTAAGCTTAACCGTCTGTGATACTTCAAATACGTGGTTTCCTGACTTAATATATCCTTTGTCACCTACCTGACCTCCCATTGTCGCATAGAAAGGGGTTTTATCTGTGATGATCGTTCCTTCCGTATCCTGACAAAGTTCATTCACAACGGATTCACCGTCTGATAATGCAAGTATCTTAGCCTCACATTCTAGATTGTCATATCCTACAAACTCGGTTGTGACATTTTTATCAAGCGAAGCAAAAACATCGTTATCGGTGCTGAGCTTAGCAGAGAAACTCTTGTTTTCCCTGGCCTTTTGCTTCTGCGCATCCATAGCGGTTTTAAAGCCATCTTCATCTACTTTAAGACCGTTTTCCTCGGCCATCTCAACAGTGAGCTCAAGAGGGAACCCAAATGTATCATAAAGGTAAAAAGCATTGTTTCCGTCGATGAAGCTTCCGCCGTTTGCCTTTGTATCATCCAGGATCTTAACAAACTCCTTCATCCCGTTCTCAAGGGTACTTTCAAATCTGACGATCTCCTTGTCAAGTTCTTTTAACACAAACTGTTTATTTTCGGAAAGCAGCGGATAAGCCTCGTTGTAAACAACATCTATGTATACAGTTGCAACTTTAAGAAAATCATCCTTTTTAAGTCCCAACACCCTGCCGTGTCTGACAGCACGCCTTATAAGACGCCTCAAAACATAGCCGGCACCGGCATTTGAAGGAACAAGCCTGGCCGCATCTCCGGTCAGCATAACAGCAGTGCGGATATGGTCTGCAACGATCCTCATGGATCTTGTGGTCTTTTCATCGGCTCCGTACTTAATCCCTGATGCTTTTTCTATCTCGGCTATCGAGGAAGCATGAAGGTCAGTCATATATACGTCATCAAGCCCGTTAAGGAAAGCCAGTATTCTGTCGAGACCCCAGCCGGTATCGACATTCTTCTGTGACAGCGGTGTCAGATGTCCGTCCTTGTGCTTCTCATACTGCATGAAGACATCATTACCTACTTCAGTGAATTTGCCACAATGACATCCCGGCTTGCAGTCAGGGCCGCAGGGCTGCCTGTCATCAACGTAGAACATCTCGCTGTCCGGACCGCAGGGGCCGTACTCTAGTCCCCACCAGTTATCCTCTTTGGGAAGATAATATATATTCTCCGGCTTAAATCCGGATTCGATACGGTAGTTGGCGCTCTCTTCGTCTCTGGGGGCATTCTCATCACCGGCAAACACAGTTGCTGCCAAATGATCGGCATCAAAACCAAAGACCTCCGTCAGCAGTTCATAGCTCCACTGACAACGCTCCTTTTTAAAGTAATCTCCCAGGCTCCAGCTGCCCATCATCTCGAAGAACGTACCATGACTCTTGTCTCCGACAGAATCGATATCATTTGTTCTGACACATCCCTGGACATTGCAGAGTCTGGTACCCAAAGGGTGCTTTTGTCCGAGCAGGTACGGCATCAGAGGCTGCATTCCGGCTACATTGAACATAACTCCGGTCGAGCCGTCCGATACGAGCGATACAGCTCCGACGTTAACGTGGCCTCTCTTTTCGTAGAATTCTATCCAGTTTTTTCTGAGTTCTTTGGAAGTAAAGGTTTTCAAATCAGTCTCCTCTTTATGTGCAAATATCTTAAAGAAAGATCAAAAGTCAAACTTATCGGCAAAGAAAGCATCAAGTTCGTCGATATTAACGCGCTCCTGCTCCATAGAATCACGGAATCTGACAGTGACGCAGTTATCATTTTCGGAATCAAAATCGTAGGTTACGCAGAACGGAGTTCCAATCTCGTCCTGGCGGCGGTACCTTTTTCCGATATTACCTCTGTCATCAAATTCACAGTTATACTTCTTAGAAAGTGATGCATATACTTTTTCCGCACCCTCATTAAGTTTCTTTGACAAAGGCAGAACTCCTATCTTGACAGGCGCTATTGCAGGGTGGAAATGAAGTACTGTCCTTACATCGTTCTTTTGGGCATCGAGAACCTCTTCATCGTATGCTTCGCATAAGAAAGCCAATGTCACGCGGTCTGCTCCGAGTGAAGGTTCAACAACATAAGGGATATATTTTTCATTTGTCTCATCATCAAAATAATCCATGGGCTCGCCGGATGTATTCTGGTGCTGTGTAAGGTCATAGTCGGTCCTTGAAGCAATACCCCAAAGCTCACCCCAGTCTGTGAACGGGAAAGCATATTCTATATCGGTAGTGTGGTCAGAGTAGAATGAAAGTTCCTCAGGATCATGATCACGGAGTCTTAAGTTCTCTTCCTTTATTCCAAGACTGAGGAGCCATTTATAGCAGAAGCTTCTCCAGTATTCAAACCACTCTGTCTGTGTTCCGGGTTTGCAGAAAAACTCAAGTTCCATCTGCTCGAATTCCCTGGTTCTGAATGTAAAGTTACCGGGTGTGATCTCATTTCTGAATGATTTACCGATCTGCCCTATTCCGAAAGGAACTTTTTTACGTGATGTTCTCTGAACGTTCTTGAAGTTAACGAAAATACCCTGAGCAGTTTCAGGTCTTAAATAAACCACGCTCTTGGCATCCTCTGTTACTCCCTGGAAGGTTTTGAACATGAGGTTAAACTGTCTGATACCTGTAAAATTATGCTTGCCGCATGACGGGCAGGGAACATTGTTCTCTTCGATGAACTTTTCCATCTGCTCGTTTGACCATCCGTCAACGGACGAATCCAGAGAGATCCCGTTATCTGATGCGAACTGTTCGATCACCTGATCAGCTCTGAAACGTTCATGACAATCCTTACAGTCCATCAGAGGATCGGAAAAACTGCCAAGGTGTCCCGATGCTATCCATGTCTGGGGATTCATCAGTATTGCGCAGTCCACTCCCACATTGTAGGGATTCTCCTGTATAAATTTCTGCCACCAGGCTTTTTTGACATTATTCTTCAGTTCAACTCCGAGATTACCGTAGTCCCATGTGTTTGCCAGTCCTCCGTATATCTCCGAGCCGGGATAAACAAAGCCTCTGGCCTTGGCCAGAGCTACTATCTTGTCCATTGATTTTTCCATTATCGTATTCTCCTAAAATTAATAGATTATATAAATCGGACCGGCGGACATATCTTTTTTCCTTATCGTCCTGCCTTTGTCCGTAACTGTTACATTATCTGAGATATATAAAGCATCCGACGGCAGATGTATGTTACCCGGATAGTCTGCAATAATAATGGTATCATCGGTCATTGACCTTATATCGACTCCGGCTATGGTCTTGGTCGCATCATTGACATCTGTCAGGATAACATCCAGATTGTATCCCTTTAAGATCGCATCCGGGCTGTTCCCGACAAACAGCTTTTCATTGTTAAATGATGAATAATCATCGGAGGATCCAAACGTCATGATGAGCTTGACACTGTTCTCGTTAAGAACGGCATTCTCAAAGCTGATGGCATTCGGGTGTGACTTGTTATACTTATCAGTCTCCGTCTTTATCATCGCATTAAGCTCGTTGATATCATAATAGTTTTGTCCGAAGTCCTCCCGGATATCGGACACTATGCTTTTATCTTTTCTGATCGTTAAATTGCTCTCTGTATCCTCAACTGTCGTCTGGCCGCAGGCTGTCAGCATCAGTACGACTATTGCCAGAATCGGTAATATCTTTTTCATAACTGTATAATTATATCCAAAGCAAATGCTCTTTTCAACTTATAAATCATTAAGTATCTCAAGGCTCTTAAGCGGCCTGTCTATAAATCTTCTGTGAAACAGATCACATATCTGTATCAGTTCATCAAGGACTTTATCGGACAGCGCAAAGGTATATAGCTTATTAAGAGGACTCGTTTCTATATGCCGCAGTGTATAGAGCGTGGATTCATCATAGGATGACCCATCCTCCCGCGGTGGAACTCCCGGATACTCTCCGTTATACATAAGTGCCTTTAACTCCATCACGCACCTTATAAGCTTCAGATCTATGGTACCCTTTTGTACGGCTCTTAAAGACTGGTAAAGAAGGCCGAGCATCTGTCTCTCATCATTGTTTTCGAGCGTATAATAGTCTGCCAGCTCCAGGAAATACATTCCGTAGCATGCCGCGGAATAATCATTTCGAAGTTCTTCAAAATAATTGGTGATCTCGGCTTCATTGATCGAATAGGCACTCCTGCCCTCATACAACATGAATGTCCCGAAATTCAGCGGATTAGTTGCACTTAAAAACCTGTTGCCGGGTTTTCTGGCTCCTTTGGCGAAGCAGGATATCTTCCCCCTCTCGGCAGTCAGAATAACGACACGTCTGTCATATTCTCCATGAGGCTCCGATCTGAGGATCAGACCCGTAACCTTTAATAAATCCTGCATGTTATCAACCGTCGAGATCCTCTTTTGAATAACCGTAGTTTTTCATCAGTATATCAGAGTCTCTCCAGTCCTTTCTGACTTTGACCCAGAGTTTCAGATTAACCCTGCCCTCCAGCAGTTGTTCTATCTCATATCGGGCCGCTGTTCCTATTTTCTTGAGCATGGCCCCGTTTTTGCCGATGATTATACCCTTGTGAGACTCTCTCTCGCATATTATATCAGCTTCGATATCCGTTATTCCCTGACGATCATCCATCTTTTCTATGGTGACGGCTATCCCGTGTGGGATCTCATCCTGCAGACAACGCAGTGCTTTTTCACGTATGAGCTCGGACGTGATCTGACGGATCGGCTGATCCGTAACGGTATCCTCATCATAATACATCTGTCCGTAAGGCAGATACTTGATGATGCATCCAATGAGTTCATCTATGTTATCGTTTTTGACCGCACTTACAGGGACGATTTCGTCAAATGAAGCCGCCTTATCATATGTCGTGATCGCCTCCATCAGCTTGTCCCTGGGAACCGAATCTATCTTGTTCATCACCAGGATCTTTGGTGTGTCACTTTCCTTTAATATATCGATTATGTGCTGTTCGCCCGCTCCTATATAATCAGTCGGTTCTACGACAAACAGTATCACGTCCGAATCGTTAAGCGCACTCTTGGCAGCATTGACCATGTACTCTCCGAGCTTGTTTTTGGTCTTGTGTATCCCGGGAGTATCCAGAAATACTATCTGAGCTTCATCCGTGGTATAAACTGTTCTTATTCTGTTTCTGGTGGTCTGTGGTTTGTTCGATGTTATCGCAATCTTCTGACCGATGATCCTGTTCATCAGAGTTGATTTGCCGACATTGGGTCTGCCGATCATCGAAACAAATCCGGCTTTAAAGTTATCCTTCATAGTATTTACAACAGCTGTTCGGTATTCATGAACAGGTCTTTATTTTCCTCTATTGCATCAGAATTACCGACAACACAGATATTCTCATCGCTTACAAACGCGCTGATATACTCAGACAGTCCGCGGATGATATCTTTATCAACCTCGAGCAGTTCCTTTCTTTCTTTGACAAGATCCTCGTTGCTGATCCCCGATAGATATGCTCCAAGTGAGTAACTGCCCTTTGTCGAGGGTGTCATCGGCGAATCCAGATCCGACAGGGCGCCTATGATATACTGAAGCACCTGTCGTTCATCAAGATCTATATTCCTGATATAATCAGCAGCTTCTCTGTATACATCCATTGTTCCCTTAAGATTCGGATCGCGATAGGATACAAAATAGCAGTCTCCGTTCTTTTTAAAGGAGCTCATACAGCCGTACGCTCCTCCCAGTACCCTCACTTTGTTCCACAGATAATCATATCCCATCAGCACTCTGAGTACTCTTAATGCTCCTGTATAGTCCAGACCTTTTTTCTTAAAGCTTCCGGCCAGTGCCACGAACTGAACCTGACCCGCCATTTTTAAGCCCTCGTTCTTCTTTATAGGAACATAGTTAAGCGTCTCTTCATTTAGTGTGCTGTCCTTATTAAGGCATTCGGCAAGCCCGGCTACTTCCTCTTCGTATCCGGCATAGTCATCTTCAGTCCCTGTGAAGTCGGCCATCATGTTGTCGGCACGGAAAACATATCCGCATACCTCATTAAGCTTGTTTATGAGGTCTTCTTTTCTAGCCTCGAAATTATCTGTAAGATCACAGATGAACCTGTAATAATCGCTGCCGTTTATCTTGTCAAAGATCCACGCATCCTTGGAAAAATAACTTGAAGCCCTGACTGACGCTATAACATGTCCGGAACTTTGCATGGCAGACTGAAGTCTCATTCTGGCCTCATTCAGTATCTCCAGCAGACGTTTGGTATCAGAGTAATCCGATTCAGCTATTATTTCCCTAAGCAGACCAAATGTCTGCTTTCTCTCATTCCTAAGGTACTTTGCCCTTATGATAATATAACTGGTGATCCGGTCAGTCCTGTAATCCGTGTAATTGGCAAACGAAGGTCTGATCCCGCCGGTATGTATATTGATCTCATTAAACAGATCATCATATTTGTGTTCCCGGGTATCCACCAGCCCCAGTAATCCGGTCAGCAAGCCGGCATACGGATACAACTCCTCAGGGAGATATTTAAGGCTGAACAGAACCGATGAATATCCGATTCCGTTGGTGAAAACATCATGAAAAAGAACCGGTATATTTTTGGCCGACCTAATCACATTTATCGGGAATGTCGGATCCTTCTTAAGGTCTGATCTTTCAAGCATTGGTATCTTCTTAAGATCCTCGGGCGAATCAGGTTTTTCCTGATATGCCTTAAGAGCGATGTTATCATCTATGATCTTTTGAAGTTCGGTTTCAGTCAGACCGTTTTTGATCTTTTCAAGTTTCGCCTTAAGAGCATCCTCCCTGATTCTGGTAAGACCTTCTTTGGGCGTGACCGTCATAATGATCTTGTGTTCATTTTCAATAAAGTATTTTCTTATGATCTGTTCAAACAGTCCCTCTGAAATACCCTTTCTTAACCTGGCGAAAGTTTCATTTTCTTCAATATGCATAAAGGGAGTTTTCTTGTCATAAAGCCAGCTGTCGAGAGCCTGAAGTCCCAGCATCAGTCCTCTCGGATATGAACCGAAATCTGCCTCCCTGTATCTGAATTCAAATATATTGAGAGCTGCTTTAAGAGCTTTTTCCGGCAGTTTTTTAGAAGCCTTAAGGAGCTCCTCTTCAACTATCCTTTTAAAATCATCCAGCCGCTCGGCAGTGGTTCCCTTTGCAGTGATTGCAAAATACGGCTGGTAGATACCTGTTTCAACGCTGCTGTATACCTCATCACCTATGCCGTTATCATATAATGCCTTTTTGATGATCGCTCCGGGAGCACTGCAAAGAACATAATCAAGAACATCAAGCGCTATATAAAGTTCCTTATCAAGGCTCGTTCCTGCAGAAATGCCATAGGTAAGATAGGCCCCTTCTTCGGCTTCACCTTCAAGGACCGAATACTCCTTTTTAACCTCTCTTGGAGAATCAAATGCCGGTGCGGGAATGATCCCTGAATCCACCTCCTGATGATCATAAGCGCTTAGATACTCGCGATCGATAAAGCCAAGGTATTCCTCCGGATCAAGTTTGCCATAAAGATAGATAAAGCTGTTTGATGGATGATAATATTTTGAATGAAATTCAAGAAACTGTTCATATGTCAGTTCGGGAATGCAGTCGGGATCTCCTCCTGATTCGATCCCATATGTCGAATCGGGATACAGGCTGTTCATTATCTCACGCTCTACAACATCATCAGGTGATGAGAACACCCCTTTCATCTCATTATAGACTACACCGTTAAGTGTCAGTTCGCCCTCCTTATCCTCCAGCTCATAATGCCATCCCTCCTGGCGGAAGATCTTTTCATTGCTGTATATGTTGGGGTTAAAGACCGCATCAAGATATACATCTATAAGATTCCTGAAATCCTTGTCATTACAGCTCGCAACCGGATATACGGTCTTGTCCGGATATGTCATGGCATTAAGGAATGTATTTAGTGAGCCCTTGGCAAGTTCTACAAAGGGATCCTTTATAGGAAACTTTTTTGACCCGCACAAAACTGAGTGTTCAAGGATATGGGCCACTCCGGTTGAGTCCTTGGGAGGAGTTTTAAAGCCTATATAAAAGACCTTGTTATCGTCATCGTTAAGAAGCAGCGTAACACAGGCCCCGGTCTTTTTGTGCGTCAGGATATAACCGTCGGAATTAAGATCGGAAATCCATCTGTGCTCTATGATCTCATAATTATCAAACATTAAACTGTAAATGACATGAGTGCGAGTTTGGAAACAGCAATCTCGCCTATCACCATGCCTTCTCCTTTCTTGGTCTCTATATCCGTATCCGCAAGTTCCTTAAGTGACATAACTTTTTCAGTGTATCCGGAACTCCGTTTTTTAGTCCGTCCTTTTCGATCCTCTATAACCAGAACCTTGATCTTTACCTTGAGCTGTTCATAGACCGAATATATATTGCTGTCCGGTCTCATATGATAGAACTCACTCTCCAGAGAATTAGATGCGTCAGAATCCTTGAGGATATAATGATTGATGATCGCCTTGAGCTTGAAATTCACGTCATCGTTATTTAAGAGTTCCTCATAAGTATATCTGGCGCCGAGATAGATATTCCCTATATCAGACATCACATATTTATATGGTTCGTACGATGAGCTGTTGCCCTGCAGACTGTCAAGAATCTTCATCTTTGAAATCAATATCCTCTATATTGTTGGCACTTAGCTTTATAGCTTCTTTGATCTTTTTTAAACTGATGCCCCGCTCTTTTGACAGTTCATCGGCCGTAACCTTCCTGCCGTATTCCTTCGCCAGTTCTCTGGCTGCATCAGCAACTTCATTCACACGATCAGCCAGTTTGGAATCGGCTCTTTGAACTCCCATAGTCTCGCTTATCAGCTCTTCCATGGCGTCCATGACGAGTTTTATCAACATGCCTTCTATTTCTTCGGGCTTTTCAAGAGCATCCAGCATATTAAGTCCCTCAGCCAGTGCCAGATTGCCTTCTCCGATAAGATCCTCGACAGGCACTCCCTGAGTGGAATACAGTCTGGAGATTTCCGTAACTTTGGGCAGATAATAAAGGAGGAGCTGTTTTTTTGCATTCTCATCTCCTGCCATCGCCCCGATCGCATATGCATCCTTTTCAGAATCAGTAATAGTCTCAAGCTTAGATAGTTCCCTGTCATACTCTTTGAGAATATTCTGTTCGCTCTTGTTTATGTATTCATCCTCGGATAAAGGCTCGCCTATCCCGATATTATTTTTCCTAAGATAGTCGAAAACCATCGAGAACTGTTCCCCGGATAGGTCTAGTTCGTCGAAGGCTTCCTTCACATCTTCTTCCTTTATGAATCCGCCGTTTGATCTGGCAGAGAATTTAACATCCTCGAGTATCTCGGTAAATCTAATCTCATCATTGATCATATGAATCCCTCTACTCTATATGCTTGTGCGTAAATATATGATTCTCACAATATTCATAATTCCCGTTACATTTGGAGCAGAATCTAAACTGGTAATCGGGGTTTGTTATCTCTGTAGCTCCGCATATTGCACATTTATGTCTGGTGATCGTCTCACTCTTCGGCCTCATTACAGGCGATGCGGAAGCTCCCGGGTTGTTTGGAGCAACCCTTTTTCGCACGGTCCTTACGATCCTGTTCGTGAGATATTTGCGCGAGGTAAAGAAGAATATCACAAAGTTAAGAAGCGAAGCAACTATCGTGATGCAAAGCGGCAGATAAGCATTTCCCGCTTTCGCATATTCAAAGAATGAATATACTATTATCGCGCCGTAAATGATACCCAGATATTTAACCCTGATCGGTATCAGGAACAGCAGCAGAACCTGAGCATCGGGAAATGTCGCAGCATATGCCAGAAAGATCGACATATTTACGTAATGCGTGGTAAACATGAGAGAATAAACCGCCACACCGACGGCTGACGCATCCCAGAAAATATCAGTTCCGTTGATACAGCTGACACCGTAAAAGATAAATGCGCCCAGGATAGTAAAGAAATATCCCGAAAAAAGATAAACATTATACCGGTACGTCCCCCAGACTACTTCGAGGGACGTTCCGATAGAATAATAAAAGTATAAAATGATCAGTGTAAAGAAATCAAAACCGTCCGGCGGTACCAGAATCCATGAAAACAGTCGCCATATCTGAAAATGGTGTATGATCTCATACGGATTCAGATACATATACTTAAGCAGAGCCGGTGCGAGGAGTTGGATCATATACCCAATCGCGTAGCAGATTATCATAACCAGCGACAGGTTTTTTATGGCATATTTACCGAATCTGTCCTCAAATCTGCTCTTCATAGTGCTATCTCAATACCTCAGACCAGTCTTTGATGCCAATAACCTTCTTGGCCCATTCCATGACCTCTGCTTCCTTGTCTGTTCCGAGAGCATTCCACACCTCGATAGACTTGCCCTGCAGAGTAGGGAAGAATCCGTTGACATCATATTCAAGATACATGAACTGTGTGATAAACGGGTTGCGTTCAAATGCAGCCCAGGCAGCTGCCAGTCCTGCAGCCTGTGCTTCTACTCCGCCGTTAGAGCCCATACCTATCTCACTTATGATAACATCTCTGACCTGTCCTCCTCTGTTAAGGAAACCGGGCTGCTGAAGCATATCCGTAACGATTGAGAGGTTCTGGAATGTCAGCACCTGATTGCTGCTGACCTGCGCGGTAAACTTCTTGCCGTTTGCCACCCCTGACATATCCCAGAATTTGGGATAATATAAAGGATTCGGATAAGGATGAATAGCCATATCCCAGTCAAGGTTACCGTTAGTCCTGATAAGGTCATTAAACTTCACCATGAAATCATAACCATCGATATATTCATAACTGTTGGCATTCTTATTCCATACCTGGTCAATGCTTACATATACTCTGGCATTTGGATTAACTGATTTGATCGCTGTGTAGCATACCCTGAACACCTGGACATACTTTCTCATATATGTATCCCAGTCCGTATATGCCATATAGTTCCAGCATCTTTCGTTTACTTCGTTTCCTATTACATAGTCCTGTATATTAGAATTGGTGGCGTAGTTTACCATGTCGGCAATGAGTCCGTTAACACCGGCTTCATCATTGGCATTTAACATGTACTGATTGATCGGATTGGCCCTTACAGGATGCGAGTCCGGGCTCTTGGCTGTAGGATCGGCACAGGGTGAGTTGATGTTATCAACATAGAACACACCGTGAAGAACATTATAGTAGGGGTTATCCGCACCTGTTCCGTTAAGATTGATACTGGCCACATTGCCTTCCTGGAAGCACTTGACTGGACGAGCCACACGGGGCTTTGATCTCTTGGCAACAGCTTCGGGATTCTGAATGTACTGGGCATTGTTAACCATAGTCCATGTTCCGCCTCTGTTGGCGCAGAATACGAACTTGTTGTACAGTCTGGATGCTCCGGCCGTATAATTCAAAGGAATAGAAGCAACGGGATTGGTGCTGGTTGCTATGGTAGCAACCGGTGTCGCGCCATCCGGTACCGCATATTCGTATGTCTTTAATTCAAACAGATAAAGATTGCCGTCATCGGATGCAGGCGCGGTCGGATAATTTGCAGAAACTACAACGTTACCGCCGATAATAACAGCAGCCGATGTGCCACTCGCGATCGTAGCTGAATCCGTAGTGCTCGCAGATATAGCCCTTACAGGGAGTATTGCAAGAACTGCGGATGCCAGTATTCCGGCACATAGACCAATTAGCGATTTTTTCATAATTCCACCTCTCAGTAATCCAATTATTATATAAATCAATATGATCACATAACGCGTCAATATATTCTACCATATAATATCAAAAAGTCATAACCAAAAAATCTTAAACATTCGAAAAATAATTATAAAATTTTCACAAAACTCCCGTGTTAATTGGAAAAAATGTTCCAACTATGTTATCATCTTAATTTGCACGGCATCGTGTATATCTAAGGAAGATCGATTATGTCAAAAATGGAATATACTCTGGGGATCGATATAGGATCCACTACCATCAAAATAGCCATACTTAATGCGGATAACGAGATACTGTTCTCTGATTACAAGAGGCATTATGCGAACATCAGGGAAACCCTGCATTCACTGTTATCCGACGCAGGAAACAAACTCGGAAACATAAAGGTCCATGCCATGATCACCGGTTCCGGAGGTCTGACACTGGCCAACCACCTTCAGATACCTTTCGTTCAGGAAGTTATCAGTGTAGCTACGGCACTCCGCCTGCTCGCTCCCAAAACGGATGTAGCAATAGAGCTGGGCGGTGAGGATGCCAAGATCATATATTTCGAAGACGGTAATGTTGAGCAGAGAATGAACGGTATCTGTGCCGGAGGTACAGGTTCCTTTATTGATCAGATGGCGTCCCTGCTCCAGACGGATGCTGCAGGATTAAACGAATATGCCAAAAACTATCAGTCGCTTTATACGATAGCAGCCAGGTGTGGAGTATTTGCCAAGTCTGACATACAGCCCCTCATAAACGAGGGCGCAACACGTGAAGACCTGTCCGCCTCTATATTTCAGGCTGTTGTCAATCAGACTATCTCGGGACTTGCATGCGGCAAACCGATCCGCGGTCATGTTGCATTCCTCGGCGGTCCTTTATTTTTCCTGTCAGAACTAAAGAGCGCATTTATAAGGACTCTTAAACTTGATGATGAACATATTATAAAGACCGAGCATTCTCATCTGTTCGCTGCCATTGGTTCGGCTCTTAACGCAAGAGAGGATTCCCATTACATGCTCGATGAGCTCATCGACAAGCTCTCAGGTGATATCAAGATGGAATTTGAGGTTGCCAGAATGGAGCCTCTGTTCAGGAGCAAAGACGAATTCGATGAATTTAACAAGCGCCATGAAAAGGCACGTGTCGTCAAAGGTGACCTCAAAACATATCGCGGTAACGCATATCTTGGAATCGATGCAGGTTCAACCACGACCAAGATAGCCCTCATCGGTGATGACGGCCAGCTGCTTTATTCATTCTATTCCAACAACAACGGCAGTCCTTTAAAGACCGCCATTCGTTCTATCAGAGAAATAAGTGAGCT
>JAILAN010000159.1 GCA_024681595.1 Lachnospiraceae bacterium | reverse complement strand
CCACCTTAAGATGGAGCCCCCATTTGTATTATCCTTACTTAATGAAGTCCCGGATTACAGGTTGTCAGAAGAGTATGTAGCATCCCAAGCGGCTGCTCTTTCATCTATGATAGCCTGTCCACCTGCATCTAAGTACTCCTGCATGCCCTGATCCCAAACAGAATCGAAATCAGCTTCTGAAGCAACAACTGCCTTGTCATATGTCTGATCTCTCTTACCATCAAGGTCTGTACCTTCTGTTTCAGCCTGGATATCGCCTACTGAAGGTGTCTTGGGTGTCTTAGCATCAACCTGAGCTACTTCGATCGCATTCTTAACATCATCAGGATCTACATCAGAGTATGCGTATGCGAGTGAAAGTGTTGTAAGTTCGGGTGTTGCAAGACGAAGACCATTACAGTTGATAGTCATATCGATGTTCTTACCAGAGTTCTGGTACCAGTCATGATGTGCATCATCGGGTGCCTGAATAACAACAGCACCTGATGCTGAATCAACAGTGTGGATAACACCTTCTTCACCGATCTGAAGGAATTCAACAGTTTCGGGCTGTGACATGAACTCAAGGTAGCAAAGAGATGCTATAGGCTCGTCATTTGTAGCCGGGAAGAATACCTTTCTGTCTCCGGTATTAGAATAGGTGTACTTGTTGTATCCGCCATTTTTATCTTCGAATGTGTTGATAGCAATAAACTTAGCCTGGTCGCCATACTGAGCTGCAAGTGTAGCGTTGATAGAATCCTTACCGTTTCTGAAAGGATAATCATAGTTGTGGATGAATGCTCCAACGAATCCGGCTTTGATCATGTCGTCTTCTGTTGTGTCATCACCTGTATGAACAGCGAAATCCTTCCAGATAAGTCCTTCGTTATACCACTTGTTAAGAACTCTGGTAGCTTCCTTTGCACCGTTCTGAGTAAATGCTCTGCTATCATATCCGTTTACATAGTATTCCTTATCAGTGATATTAGGATCCATGAATGATTCGATAAGAGTTGCTGCTCTCCAGCCTACATCATAAGAGATAGACATGGGAACCATCTTAGATGCATCTGATCCAAGAAGAGTATCCGCATTGTCTCTGAAAGCGATAAGAGCATCTTCAAACTCCTGTCTTGTTGAAGGAACAGCAAGTCCTAAAGTATCAAGCCAGTCCTTACGGATGAATGTGTTGATACGGCAGATTTCATTTCTCTTACCTTCGATAGCCCAAAGGGTACCTGCGTTAGGATCAAGATCCTGGTAGATAACGCCTTCGCCGAGCCAGTCGAACATGCTGGGAACGAGATCCTTGTTCTCCTCAAGAAGGGGTGCCAGGTCTATAACACCACCCATGTTTGCATAAGTCTGGATTGCACTGTAGTTGTAGGTGTAGCAGATATCAGGTGCTGTCTGAGAAGCCAGCAGGTTGTTGATATCGTCTGCTTCCTGCCAACGAGATACGGTTACGAATTCAACCTCTACGTTGTAGCGATCGAGCATCTGCTGCTGGATCCACTGTGTCCAGGCGTTATTGCCTGCTTCGGTACCACCGTCGACGTTACGGTCATACAATTCTACGGTAATGTGTCTGGTATCAACGAACTTACCATCCTGCATTCCGCGCTCATCGGGACCTGTAGTTTCAGGCTCCGTTGCTGCAGCAGTATCAGTACCGGATGTATCTTCGGTTACTGCTGTGTCAGTAGCTGTCTGGGGCGCACTTGTCTGGGCTGCATCTTTGCTGCCACATGCAACAAGAGTAAATACCATTGTTGCAGCAAGCACTGCCGATAATAGTTGCTTCTTCATTTTTGCCCTCCTATAAAAAATTGGTTTATGAATCAACGCTGACATACGTCCTGTCAGGCGCTTATTCCTTAACAGCTCCCATGGTCACACCGGCGATAAAGTAACGCTGCAACCAGGGATAGATCAACAGGATCGGAACTGTTGCAAACATAACTGTCGCACACTTTAACGAATCCTTAAGACCGGGTTGATTGAATCCTTCCTGTGCCGCAACTTCTACGGCATTAACGTTGTTCAGTATGTTATAAAGCAGCAACTGTAAAGGAAAATACTGCTTGTTTGTCTTGATATACATCAGGGCATCTCCGTATCCGTTCCATCGTCCTACGGCATAGAACAATGCCAATGAAGCGAAAACGGGTTTTGAAAGCGGAATGTATATCTTGGTCAGTATCTGAATAAAACTTGCTCCGTCAATCTCCGCAGATTCTCTTAATGAATCAGGTATACCGTAGAAAAAGCTTCGCATGATTATCATGTTATAAATGCTAAGGCAGCTCGGTATGATAAGTACCAGCGGATTCTCCAGCAGATGCAGATCGTTCATCAGCAGGTAGTTAGGTATCGTACCCGCATTAAAGAACATCGTTATCGTAATGAAGATATTGATGATCCCTCTTCCCTTAAGTCCGGGGAAAATGAGCGGATAAGCACAAAGAGCCGTCATAGTCAGTGAGAGCAATGTGCAGATAAGAGTCAGAACAGCTGTCCAGACGAAAGCTCTCTGATATTTAGTATCACTTAAAACTGTCTGATAAGCCTCGAGATTGAATCCTTTGGGCCACAGATATACTTCATGTCTTATCAGGAATTCTGTTCCCGACAAAGACTTGGCAGCCAGGTTGACCATGGGAATAACACAAATAGCTGCGATAACAACGCATATCAGGACGAATATCCAGTCTCCGATCTTGGCCTGAGTAGATTTAACCTTCATTACCATATCCCCCTTTCACCGAGTTTACGTGATATAGTATTGGCCGTCAGCAGGAAGAACAGTCCGACAACAGACTGGAAAAGTCCTACTGCCGTAGTCAGGGATATCTTCAATCTCTGTATACCTACTTTATAAACATATGTTGAAATTACTTCCGCAACATCGATTACAAGATTATTCTTCATAGCCCACGGACGTTCAAATCCGCCGCCCATGATATATCCCAGGTTCATTATGAGCAATACGACTATGGTAGGTTTGATTCCGGGAAGTGTGACATGCCACATCTTTTTAAAGCGGCCTGCTCCGTCAACGGATGCAGCCTCATATAGTTCAGTATTAATACCTGCTATAGATGCCAGATAAATGATCGAACCCCATCCGAAGTTCTGCCAGACTCCAGCTCCTACATATGTTCCGACCCAGTGTGAAGGATCATCAAGGAACGGTATAGACTTGCCTCCCAAATGTGTAACCAGCTGATTGATAAGTCCGTCTGTAGGTGCTAAGAGCTGCGTACAAAGGCTTGCTATGATAACCCATGAAAGGAAATGGGGCATATAAGCGATAGTCTGAACAACCTTCTTAAATCTCTTGAAACAAAGTTCATTAAGTATCAGTGCGAAAATAATAGGTGCGGGGAATCCCATGATAAGATCCAGCAGATTCAGTTTAACAGTATTCCAGAGAGCTCGTTTAAAATCGATATCCTTAAAAGCCATCTTGAAATACTTAAGGGCATCCGTCTGAGCCTTGGTTCCTGCCCAGGGCATTTTGGACAAAGGCGTATTAAGCTTGTACTCCTTGAATGCGATGATGATGTATCGCATCGGGAGATACTTAAATACGATCAGATAAATGATAGGTAAGAGCAACAACGCATATAACTGCCAGTATCTCTTAAAATACGTTTTGTTGAATTTACTCTTTGGTGCAACGAATTTTTTTGCTTTAACTGTTTCCTTGGCCATCTTCCGTCCCCTCTATTTAAAATATTCCGGAAACTCTTCTTTAATCTTTGATTCGTCAAACTGATATCTGGAAAGGTGTTTCTCAACCAGTGCGACCGCTGTCTCTTTGTCATGTGCCTTAATAGCTTCAAGCATTCCTCTGTGATCATTGACTATCTTGAGATCCTTAACTGCCTCAACAGACAATGTTCTGACTCTGTCGAAGTGCAGCATCATCGTTGATCGCATATCATAGATAATGTCTTTCTGAGCTGCCGTATATATCAGTTTGTGAAAATTATTATCCAGTTCGAAAATCTTATTTGTATCGCTCTTTTCAAGATAAAACTCCTGAAGATGAACGTTTTCCTCCATGGCATCGATAGAAGCTTTATCAGCAAGATCACAGGCCACTATGATAACCGCTTCATCGAGAACCTTACGAAGGAATCTTGATTCCTCTACCATCTTGGAATCAATAAGCGCTACATATGATCCTCTCTGAGGTATGGTCTCTATAATGGAAACCTTGGACAGGTCAATGATCGCCTCTCTCACAGGAGTCCTGCTAAGGCCCAGTTCCATTGCTATCTCATTTTCCGAGATCAGTGTACCCGGTTTTAATTCCAGCGAAACTATATTTTCCTTAAGTACTCTGAATGCAAAATCTCTGGCTGATTCCTGTGGAAGTCTGTCCAAAATGAACATTATGTACAAAACTCCTTTAAAAAATTCTTGGATCGTTAAAAAAATATCACTTGTTTACTTGTATACTAGTGTATCTATGTAAAAATTTACTACGGAAATCGGTTTTTGTAAAGGGGTTTTTGTACAAAAATATAAATAAACAAAAAAAGCGCCCGGAATTCTCTTCCGAGCGCTTAGATAATATGGATTTTTCCCGGCAAATAGCCGGATATCTCAGTGTAATAATGTCTCAAGCTCTTCCCATCTTAAATACAGTTCTTGAAGTTCTGTGTTGTTCGAATCAAGCGTTGATGTTATCTCCTGAAGCTTTACCGATGAGGTAGCGATCGCAGGATCTGACATTTTATCTTCCAGTTCTTTATTTTCCGATTCAAGTTTTGAGATCCTCTCTTCGCATCTTTTTAATTCATTTTCATTTTTGCGTTTTAACGCATTCTGTTCCTTTTGAGCTTTATAATCGTCAGCCCCGTTCGACGTCTGTGCTGGTTCTTTTTCGCTATTACCTATATTGACCGATCCGCTGATGCATATAGCAGACGCATCAGGAACCGTACCATTAATCTGTGATTTTTTTTCAACATAGTAATCATAGTCACCTAAATACTCGGTTATACCATGATCCTCCAGTTCTATGATCCGGCCGGCAGTCCTGTTGATAAAATACCTGTCATGTGAAACATAAAGTACGGTGCCTTCATACGCATTAAGTGCGTCTTCCAGTATTTCCTTGCTGGTTATATCAAGATGATTTGTCGGCTCATCAAGGATCAGAAAATTACCTTTGGACAGCATGAGCTTGGCAAGTGACACACGGCCTTTTTCTCCTCCTGAGAGGTTTCCTATCTTCTTAAAAACATCATCCCCGGTAAAGAGAAATGCTGCCAGAGTGTTTCGTATCTCTGTATTATTCATATCCGGATGTTCATCCTGCAATTCATCAAAAAGTGTTTTATCTTCATGGAGGACATGGTGTTCCTGATCATAATATCCGATATGAACATTGGTTCCGAGTTCGTACTCTCCGCTATCTGACTTTACGATTCCGTTTATTATCTTAAGGAGCGTGGTTTTACCCGTACCATTTGCCCCGACCAGTGCGATTGTTTCTCCCCGGGTTATATCAAATGAAATGTTTTCAAAAAGCACATGACCGTCATATGCCTTTGTCAGATCTCTGACTTTGAGAACATCATTACCTGATGTCACATCAGGACTTAGCGCAAGATTCATAGCATCATTTAACTGAGCGGTTTTTTCTATCCTCTTGATCTTAGCCAGTGCCTTTTTGCGGGATTCAGCTCTTTTTATGGATTTTTCCCGATTGAACTGCTGCAGCTTTTTAATGACCTTTTCCTGATGTTCTATGACAGACTGCTGTTTGTAATATGCATTAAGTCTCTCATTCCTTAATGCCTCCTTTTTAACGGCATAATCTGAATAGTTTCCTTTAAAGACCATCCCTTTTCTGTCCTCGATCTCGATGACCTTGTTAACGACTTTGTCAAGGAAATATCTGTCATGCGAAACTACCAGAACGGCGCCTTTATAATTTGTCAGATAGTTTTCCAGGAATGCTATCGCATTAAGATCCAGGTGGTTTGTCGGCTCATCAAGGATGATAAGATCCGGTTTTTTGATCAGCAGTCTGGACAAAGCCACTCTGGTCTTCTGTCCTCCCGACAGTTGATTGATGGGCTTATTCTTGTCCTCACCGATAAAGCCGAGTCCGTTAATGATCCCGTTGATCTCACTTTTGTATGTAAGGCCTCCGGCATTTTTAAAAGTAACGGACAGTTTATCATACGCATCCATATGAGAATCAAGCTCACGACCATTAAGATCAGCCATTTCAGCTTCCATTCTTCGAAGGCGATCTTCCATATCTATAAGATCCTTCCTGGCCAGCATCAGTTCACTTAAGATATCATTATCGGAGTCCACCGTAGATTCCTGAGACAGATAGCCAACCGAAGTATCCTTAGACAATGATACGTTACCGGTGTCCGGATCAAGATTACCCATTATGATATTAAGCAGAGTTGTCTTGCCTGCCCCGTTTATCCCGATAAGCGCAGCCTTATCATTATCCTCCAGATTAAAGGAAATATTATCAAGTATTAAATTGTCTTCAAACGATTTTGAGATATTCTGTACAGAAAGTATCATAACGCTTCCATAATAACACAAACGGGCAGGTAATTATATTCCCGCCCGTAATATCAGCTTTTGTGTGATCAAAAATATGACCGGCACTTACAATGTTTTAAATGTATCTCCGATAGCTTTGATAAAATCTTCACTGTTAAGGATGACCGGATCCTTGCATGTTGATATGAGTGATAATGATTTCGTCATTTTACCGTCTTCGACTGTCTTAATACATGCTTTTTCCAGTTTGTCTGCAAACAGAACGAGTTCACTTATGCCGTCCAGTTCTCCCCGCTTGCGAAGAGCCCCTGTCCAGGCAAAGATGGTAGCTATGGAATTGGTCGAAGTCTCTTCCCCTTTAAGATGTTTGTAATAGTGTCTCTGAACTGTTCCGTGGGCAGCCTCGTATTCATATACACCCGAAGGTGAAACCAGAACCGAAGTCATCATGGACAGGTCGCCGTATGCCGTTGCAACCATATCTGACATGACATCACCGTCATAGTTTTTGCACGCCCAGATAAATCCTCCTTCTGATCTTATCACTCTGGCTACAGCATCATCTATCAACGTATAGAAATACTCTATGCCAAGTTCCTCGAATTTGGCTTTATATTCCGTATCGTATATCTCCTGAAAGATATCCTTGAATGTGTGATCATATTTTTTTGAGATCGTATCCTTGGATGAAAACCACAGATCCTGCCTGGTATCTACTGCATAGTTAAAGCAGGCTCTTGCGAAGGAAGATATTGATTTATCGGTATTATGAATTCCCTGCAGGATACCTTTTCCGTCAAAATCATGGATCTTTTCTTTTATTGAAGTTCCGTCTTCGCCCTCGAATACGAGGTAAGCGCTTCCCTTTCCGGGGACCTTGATCTCAACATTCTTATATACATCACCATATGCATGTCTGGCTATTGTAATGGGCTTAGTCCAGTTGTTAACGTAAGGGATAATTCCTTTAACCAGTATCGGTGCGCGGAATACTGTTCCGTCAAGGATGGATCTGATGGTTCCGTTAGGGCTCTTCCACATCTGCTTGAGGTTATACTCGGACATCCTGGCCTGATTGGGAGTGATTGTAGCACACTTTACAGCCACGCCGTATTTAAGTGTTGCATTAGCGGAATCAATCGTCACCTGATCGTCTGTGTTGTTTCTGTTTTCAAGTCCAAGATCATAATATTCCGTCTTCAGATCGATATAAGGCAGGATCAGTATATCCTTTATCATCTTCCAGAGGATCCTGGTCATCTCATCCCCATCCATCTCAACGATGGGAGTTGTCATCCTAATCTTGTCCATCTTCCATTTCTCCTATGTTTTTTTTGATGTTCTCATATGCATTGATAATATGAGTATTGGCAAGCTTCTCGGCCTTTTTCTCATCTTTCGACTTGATGGCTTCCATAATGGCTTTGTGCTCTTCATTTGAAGCAACTCCTCTCTCCTTCGTCGAAAGAGTCTTTTTACGTATTCTGATGACATACTGATGGAAATCCTGAAGAAGGTTTTCAAGCATTTTAGAACCGCATGCTTCATACAGGATATGATGAAACCGGTTGTCCAGTTCAGTCATCTGTTCCATGTGACCCTTTGATGCGTGAAAAGAAGCCAGATAGACATTTTCCTCCATCTCCTCGAGCTGTTCATCCGTTATATTCTTAACGGCGAGTCTGGCTGCCATACCCTCCAGAGACGACCTGATCATATAAATATCATGAACATCCTTTGGGGTTATACCTGTTACATAGGCCCCTTTATTCGGAACTATCTGTATAAGGCCCTCCAGTTCAAGCTGTCTGAAAGCTTCCCTTACCGGAGTTCTTGAAACACCAAGTTCCTTGCCGATTGCGATCTCTTTTAATTCCTCACCCTCATCGTATATACCGTTAAGAATGTTTTCACGCAATTTGTTAAAAACCCTGCCGCGCAGCGAATACGAATCCGAAGCTTCATTGTTTACATCATAATTTTTCAATCTGATCACCTGCCTTTGCTAAAAGTGCATACCGCATTTTTATAAGCAATTAATCTATTCCCTTAACCTTAACTCCAAGTTTTTCCGAAGAGATCCTTATCTGACCCAGGAGTTCTTCATCTGTCAGTACCGTAACTCTTCCGTCATCATATTGCTTGTCTACCCACTCCTTGATGTCTTTGACAAGTTCTGAATTCTTATCTACACGATCACCATCCTTAAGCTTAAGATACGTGTTCATCCAGTGAGCGATCCCTGCGAGTCCTGAGGTGTTTGAAACTGCACAAAGTGCAGGTCTGCCTAGGAATTTCTCGGTATCAAAGATATTATATATCTCCTCATTCTTAAGAAGCCCGTCCGCATGTACACCGGCTCTTGTAACATTGAAATTCTTACCGACAAAAGGTGTGCGGGGAGGAATCTGATATCCTATCTCTTTTTCATAATACTCCGCAAGCTCGGTAATGACCCTGGTATTCATTCCGTTAAGATCACCACGAAGCTGAGCATATTCAAATACCATGGCTTCAAGAGGCGTATTGCCTGTTCTTTCACCAATACCGAAAAGTGATGCGTTTACGCCGCAGCAACCATATAGCCATGCTGTTGTTGAATTGACAACAGCTTTATAAAAATCATTGTGTCCATGCCATTCAATATTCTCACAGGGAACACCGGCATGAGTGTGTATAGCGTATATAATACCTGGCACAGATCTTGGAATAACAGCACCCGGATAGTTTACACCGTATCCCATAGTATCACAGGCCCTTACCTTGATCGGAATCTTGTATTCATCCATCAGTTTCATCAGTTCCAGGCAGAACGGAACAACATATCCATAAATATCGGCTCTGGTAATATCCTCCAGATGACACCTTACCGCAATCCCCTCATCGAGGCAGTCACGTACAACGGAAAGGTAATGCTCCATTGCCTCTCGTCTGGTCATCTTGAGTTTCATGAAAATATGATAATCAGAGCACGAAACGAGGATACCGGTTTCCTTCATACCAAGTTCCTTGACCAGTTTAAAGTCTTCCTTAGATGCCCTGATCCATGATGTAACTTCAGGGAACTCATATCCGCGTTCCATACATTTAACTACTGCATCCCTGTCCTTTTTTGAATAAAGGAAAAATTCAGAGGCCTTGATCATTCCGTTGGGGCCGCCGAGTCTGTGAAGATAATCGTATATAGTTACTATCTGTTCCGTCGTATAAGGAGCTCTAGACTGCTGTCCGTCACGGAATGTAGTATCTGTGATCCATATGTCCTTAGGCATGTTATGAGGAACAATACGATCGTTAAACGGTATCTTCGGAACTTCCTCATACGGGAACATATTACGGAAAGCATTGGGTTTCTTGACATCATCAAGAATATACATATGCTCCTCTATCTGGAGCAGATTGTTCTTTTCATTCATTGAGACCGGTCGGTCTGCAAAATAATCGTTTATCTTAGGCATTTTCCTTTCCTCCAGGCCCTGATGGGCTGCCCCCTGCCGGGGACTATTGTATTTCGTTATACAATAAATTGTTGTTGAAAAAACGCATTTCTTCACGCAACTACATAATTGTATACAATTATACAATTAAAGTCAAGAAGCAAATATACACTGTTTATCAATTCATAAAATCTGCGTAAAACTTATAATAAAGGCAAAAAAAGCCGCCGCTTTCGCGACGACCTGAACCTGTCTCACATTTTATCAAGCTTCAGGATTGGCTATATAGCACCACTCATCAAACCATCCTGTAACCGTTTTTCTCGTATTATTCCATGTATTGTCCCACAGAATGAAGTCATACAATTCCCATTCCGCAACCTTTAATTCCCATTTAGCCCCTTCGGTAACCCTCGGGTTTGAATATATTGTATAGCATGCATTGTGGACACTTTCGAGCTGTTCCTGAACATCTTCTATATTGGCCTTTTTCTTTTTACATTTATCATATAACTGCATGGTCGAATCTACTTCTCCCCATACATCTAACAGCTGTCTGTGAAGAGAATGATTCTGTCTCGCAACAATAATTGCGGAATCTATATCCGGTTTTTCGTAGTCTTTCTGCAAGAAAGACTCAAGTGATATCTTAGTAAAATCCATCATATCTTCACCCATGCAAACAATACATTATTGATATGATCAATTGTTTCTTTATCTGTAATAATTCGCATATTCCCTGAAGCAGGACTTTTTCCCCTGATCAATCCAAACAAACCTTTTCGCGGATGTTTTCTGGCTATTGCAAGATTTTTGTCAACATTTAACGTGGACTGATAGATTTCTTTCTGAAACTTATGAGGAACAGCGCGATTGCGGCAGCTACACATCCTATTGCGAGGAACCATCTGGGTGAAAGGGAATAATCACCTGTATCCGGGGTATCATCCTTTATCCTCGTTCCCTCTTTGTCCACACTACCATTACTGCCTCCGTAGTTATATAACCCATACGGAGAAAAATGCTTGCACTCAAATGTGATATATTTATTTCCTTCATTATCGGAAATACTGTAATCAACTGCTTCCAGCTGCCCGTCAGAATCGAGGCTGACCATATGAAGATTTGACGTGATAACGTTCTGGGGCAGCGGCAAAGTGACCATCACCTTCTGTTTGCCCAGTTTACTGATATTAACGGTATTACTGTCATCACGCAGGGAAATATCGAATCCGACAAGGTTGTCGGGTGTCCTGCCTCCATACAGATCTGCATAAGCAATTGCTATGTTCTCTTTGGCATTCTGGGAATCACTGATGTGAAGGACATAGGTACCTTCATCGCCCGGGATAACTGCATATGAGCTGCTATCAGATGTAAATACCGAACTGTTAACATCCAATAAAACTCCCCTGTCGCTATATCTCGTAACTCCCTGAGTGTTATCAGAAACTACGTTGCCGTAAGCATCAACTACCTGACCGTGGAATCCGTATGAACCCGGTTCAAGCACGGTTCCCTGCAGATTCTTGACATTGGGATTTATAATGGCCTTTTTGGAATCGCCAAATACATAAGTTCTGTCCGCACTGTTGGCCAGTCTGGAAGAAGCTGTCCCTGAAGTGATCACCGGCAGTTCCTCACCAAGCAGCGTTATGGTATCTGTT
>JAILAN010000157.1 GCA_024681595.1 Lachnospiraceae bacterium | reverse complement strand
TACACAAAGGGGCTTCGCCCTGATGATTTAATCATCTAGTGCGACAGCCCCTTTTTTTCATATATAAATGTCAACATCCATAACATGCGGCACGTTTACCGCTATAGATCATAACAGAGGTGCAAACAGTTTGACCGACCGGCCTATCAGCTTTTGGTGTATCGGTATCTGCTTTTTGTAATACTCCGGTGTTACCTGAATGCACTTTGAAAGAGTATCTTCAAAATCCTTTTCCATGTCATAGATCGAAGAGTTTTTATATAAATATACTCCGCATTCAAAGTGATGATAAAAGCTCCTGTAGTCAAGATTAACAGAGCCCAGTGCAGCCATTTTGCCATCTGCTACAACACTCTTGGCATGCACGAACCCGGGCGCATATTCATATATCTTAACTCCCGCATCCAGCAGCTCAGGATAAAACGTCCTGCCCACGAAGTAGGGTATCTTTTTATCGGGAATATGCGGAATGATTATCTTAACATCAACGCCCTTGAAGGCTGCATATTTGATTGTACTTAAGAACTCCCGGTCCACGATGAAATACGGTGTCATGATATGAATATAGTCATTGGCATGTGTTATGAGATCTTCATATACGGTCTTACCGATCTCATATTTCGTGGTAGGAGTATCGCCGTACGGGATGACATATCCGTCATGTTCAGGCTTCGGACCGTCTGTTTCCTCAGTCAGATATTTTTCATAATCCGTCTCAATATCACCGTATATATTCCAGTTCTGAATGAACAGTCTGGTCATACTAAGGACCGCGCGTCCCTCTATCTTGACTCCTATATCCTTCCAATGACCGAATAGTACCTTAAGGTTCGCATATTCGTCTGCCAGATTGACTCCTCCCGTAAATGCAACCCTGCCGTCTATTACGATGATCTTACGATGGTCTCTGTTGTTCTGTGTCGTTGAAAAGAACGGGATCACGGGTGCAAACAGTTTCGCATTGATCCCCATCGCACAGAGTTTCCTGGCGTAATGTATCGGCAGTTTAAACAGGGAACACAGTCCGTCATACATTACCCTGACCTCAACGCCTTCTTCCACCTTGCTCTTTAAGATCTCGAGTATGGAATTCCATACTTCACCCTCCGCGATTATAAAGTACTCTATAAAGATGAACCTTTTCGCCTTTTTGAGTTCTTCCTTTATCGCTTCGATATTCTCTTCGCCTATTGGATAATATGTGACTCTGGTGTTGTGATACGTCGGATAGGCGCATTTTTCATCCATATATCCCGAGAACCTTCGAAAATCCGGATCCTCCCTGAGCAGGGATTCCTTTGTACTGTCAGATATTCTGATAAGGTGCCTGGATACGATCAGTTCTTCATCCACTTTATGCTTCAGCGAGATCATTCCCCAGTTGCTTTGATTAAATGCATAAAGCAGAATGCCCACTATAGGCAATATTATGGTGATGACAGCCCATGTCAGTTTGAACTCTGCAGGCTCATCCTTGTTTATAATGGCGATCACGACTACAGCACCCAGCAGATACATCGCATAATACAGATAGTCGGATTTTGTAGTCAGAAAATACGCGCCAAACACCAGCAATGCAAACTGCAGCAAAACAATGAGCATTATAATGAGCGCGCGGCTGAATATGATCTTGGATAAACCGGTAAGAAATCTTTTCATAATGATCCTAAAAAGCAAAACCAGGGCACCTGAATATGATGCCCTGATCAAATATCAGCTAACCTGTTACAGTATCTTGTTTACTGCCGAAACGAGTGCAGAAACGGATGACTTGATGATATCCTGGTTGATACCTACACCCCAGTACATTCTGCCGTTATGCTCGATACCGACATATGACGCAGCCTTTGAAGAAGAACCTATCGAAACGGCATGCTCTTCATAGACCTTAAGTGTATAATCGAGATTGAAGTAATCCTTGAACGCATTGGAAACAGAGTCGAGACGTCCGTTACCCTCGCCCGATATCCTCTTTTCAGACCCGTCGTGGTTAATGGTCAGTCTCGTGAACATCATCTCTTCACCCTCGGGAGTGAAGTTTGACCCTGTAACATCGAAATGTGTCCTTATCTTGATGTAGTTCTTTTCAAATATCTCGAAGATATCAACAGGAGAAAGCTCTGCATGACGCTCGTCCGATACGCCCTTTATGAGGTAGCCGACCTCCTCGCGCATCTTCTCGGGCAGTACCATACCGTAGTTCTGCTTGAGTATGAATGCTACGCCGCCCTTGCCGGACTGTGAGTTGATGCGGATGACATCTGATTCGTATTCTCTGCCGATATCCTTGGGATCGATCGGAAGGTAAGGAACTGTCCATCTTCCATTGGACTTGCCGCTCTCCCACCATGCCATTCCCTTTGATATTGCATCCTGATGTGAACCTGAAAACGCTGTAAATACCAGATCTCCGGCATAGGGAGCCCTCTCATGGACTCTCATTCCGGTAAGCTCCTCGTATATCTTTCGAATCTCCATGATGTTTGAAAAATCAAGTCCACTCTCGTATCCGTGAGTGAGCATGTTAAGAGCCAGAGTAACAACATCAACGTTACCTGTTCTCTCCCCGTTTCCAAACAGTGTTCCCTCTACTCTGTCAGCTCCTGCCAGAACACCGAACTCAGCATCGGCAACTCCGCCTCCTCTGTCATTATGTGGATGGATGGACAGAACAACACCGTTTCTGTATTTAAGATTCTTATTGAAGAACTCAACCTGAGATGCAAATACATGAGGCATTGCTATCTGTACTGTTGTAGGTATGTTGATGATCGCCTTGTGATCCGGAGTCGGCTTCCACACATCAAGTACTGCATTGCAGACCTCGAGAGCATAATCAACCTCAGTTCCCGGAAAGCTCTCCGGCGAATACTCAAATGAGAAATTACCCTCCGTCTCATTGGCAAGGTCATTAAGGAGTTTGGCTCCTTCAACAGCTATGTTAAGGACTTCTTCCTTTGACTTTTTAAACACCTGTTCTCTTTGCGCTACAGATGTTGAATTATAAAGATGAACGATAGCGTGAGGCGCACCCTTAACGGCCTCGAATGTCTTTTTGATAATGTGTTCTCTGGCCTGAGTCAGTACCTGAACAGTAACATCATCAGGTATCATGTTACGCTCTATGAGTGCTCTCATGAACTGATACTCTGTATCAGAAGCTGCAGGAAATCCTACCTCGATCTCCTTGAATCCGATATCAATCAGCATCTTAAAGAATACAAGCTTCTGCTCCAGGCTCATTGGTTCGATGAGCGCCTGATTGCCGTCTCTTAGGTCTACTGAGCACCAGATCGGTGCCTTAGTGATAGTGTCCTTTTTTACCCAATCAAAACACTCAACCGGTGGCAAGAAGTATTGTGTGTGGTATTTTTTTGCAACATCCATTTCCTTTTCCTCCAAAATCTATTGTATCTGTTAATCGTTCTTTTCTAATTTATAATCTGAATAAGCGGAAACGATCATCTTTTGTCCGAGCGGCTCTGAGACTACACGTTACTTAGCGAGGTTCTTTCGAGCTTAGTAACGTACGCAAGGCTCAAAGAGCGAAAGCGCCCCGAGGAGAAAACGATGATCGTTGGAGCGTATTTCACTTAACCATTAACTCACGTAGTTCATCAACTGTAAAGTTATAAGGCTTATTGCATATCTGACACTTGATCTCGATATCCTTGCCTTCGTTGATCATATCCTGTATCTCATCATGCCCGAGCGAAACGAGCGCCTTTTCAACACGGCTTCTGTCGCAGTTGCATTTAAAGCAACACGGCATTTTGTCCGTTATCGTTAGATCCAGATCGCCCAGCAGCATCTGAAGCATCTGCTCGGGTGTATTACCCTCATCGAGTATGGCAGTCACACTTTTGATGCTCTTTAGTTTGTCTTCAAGCACATCCAGGACTTCATCCGTCACGAAAGGCATCAGCTGGATAATAAAGCCTCCCGCCTGTTTAACGGTGTTGTCCTTATTCATGAGGACTCCCAGTCCCACACTTGAAGGGGTCTGCTCTGATGTCGCAAAGTAATATGTCAGGTCCTCTGCTATCTCTCCTGTCTGCAACTGAACGGTCCCGACATACGGATCTTTAAGTCCCAGGTCCTTGATCACGCGAAGATATCCTTCTCCAATGGCGCCTCCTACATCCAGCTTGCCCTCGGAATTCGGCGGCAGCATGACCTGAGGATTCATCGTATATCCGTTGACCTCTCCATGACCGTTTGCTGTGGCTGTGAGCCCTTTGGCAGGACCGACACCCCTTATCTGAACGGTTGTGACGTCATTATCATTTTTAAGCATGGCGCCCATCATGAGTGTACCCGTCATTAGCCTTCCCAGCGCAGCAGTCATTATGGGAGAAGTATCATGACACGTTCTGGCGTATTCAGTTAAGTCCCGGGTTGTAGCGGCAAATGCGAGTATCTGAGCATCAGCAGCTGTTGCCCTGACCATGTAATCTCTTGTTTCCATTATTTTCTGCAGACCATGTATATCCGTTCGGACCGGTCTGTCGGTTCCTTTCCGGTTTCCTCATCTATGGCGGTGATAAAGCGAAATCCTGCCTTTAGAATGAACATTTTCATCTCTTCAAGGGTATAGGCCCTCTGAATATGCGTTTCCTCGAATCTTTTAAACAATCCGTCTTCTTCGTCGGAAACTTTTTTAAAAAATGTCACATCATATTCGTTTATATGATCATCCGGGCTGTAGAAATTCTCCCAGATAAAACTGCAATCCCCGCGGTTTTCGGCTATCGTGGTATCACCTATAACTGTCTCATACTTGTATACGGTATTGAAATCAAAGATAAACAATCCGTCCCTGTTAAGACAGTTCTTTACACTTCCGAAAGTATCAAGTACATCTTCATCAAGCACCAGATAATTGATGCAGTCGCAGACAGATACTATGCAGTCCTGCTTTTCTATGAGGTCAAGTGTCCTCATGTCCTGGTTGATAAACAGGATATCCTTATCATTTTCAAAAGCCTTGGAATCTGCGACAGAGAGCATATCCTGTGAGTTGTCGACTCCGGTAACATCAAATCCCATTTCACTGAGCTTTAATGTCAGCGTTCCTGTCCCGCACCCAAGGTCCAGGACTGTCCGCGTGTTTTCTCCGTATTGCTTAATAAGACAGGAAAGGAGGTCTGCCCACTTATCGTACGGCACATCCTCCATAAAAGTATCATATAAATATGCAAATTCAGTATAGCATTCCATATCAATACCTTCAGCCGTCATATGCGGCCATGCAAGTATATCTTTATGCGCTGATTCCCACCAGCGCGCCGAATCCGAGAGTACAGAGCACTCCTACTATGATACCGGCCAGAGCAACTCCGCAGATCACTGCCAGGATACTGTCCTTAAACTTCATATCGAGGATCGATGCTGCCAGAGTTCCGGTCCAGGCTCCTGTTCCGGGAAGTGGTATCCCGACGAACAGCATCAGTGCGACAAAGAGTCCGCGTCCTGCTTTGGACTGAAGTTTTTCACCGCCCTTATGGCCTTTCTCCAGGCAGAATGTAAAAAACTTACCTATAACCTTTTTATCAGCTCCCCATTCGAGGACTTTTCTGGCAAAGAAAAAGATGATCGGAACGGGCAGCATGTTTCCTATGGCGATAATGATATACCCCATAAGCAGGTTGAATTCGGGATTCATGCTCTTAAAGATATACGCTACCGGGATAGCTCCCCTAAGTTCGATCAAAGGGATCATGGACACAATAAAGCATGCTATATACTGTGTTACCAGATTCCCTGAAAATGCCTGTACTATACTATCTGTCAATGCGCTCAATTTACTATCTCCTTCAGTGCTTCTATCAGTGTGTGCATCTCTTCATCAGTACCTATGGATATACGAAGGTGGTTACTGATGCGGGGTTTGTCCCAGTGACGCACGTAAATGTTCTTTTCTTTTAACTTACGGAATATCTCGCCGGCAGGAACAGACTCATGCGTGGCAAAAATAAAGTTTGCCTTAGAATCTCCAAACTTGAATCCCAGTTTTTTAAGTTCGATCTTGGTCTCTTCCCTGGTCTTAATGAGCATCTTTACTGTCTTATCGAAATACTCTGTATCCAGTACCGACACGGTTCCTATCTCTATGGCAGGATAATTCATGGTGTATGAATTGATCGAAAACTTGACGTCCTTGAGATATCTGATGAGTCCGGGATTGGCAAATGCCATTCCGATCCTCAATCCAGCCAGTGCTCTTGATTTGGAAAACGTCTGGACTATGACAACATTGTCATATTTATCGATAAGAGGCAGTGCGCTCTCACCGCCGAAATCAATATAGGCTTCGTCTATGATAACTATACAGTCAGGATTCCTCTTTATTATATCCTCGAAGAATGAGACCTCTTCAAGGACCCCGGTAGGAGCATTGGGGTTGGGAATGACGATACCGCCACAGTCCCTGCCGATGTAATCTTCCTTATTTATGAAAAAGTCATCATTGAGCTTTTTCTGTTCATACGGGATCCTGAAAACTTCTGCCCACACATCATAGAATGAATAGGTTATATCAGGGAAAAGAATGGGTTTATCAGAATTAAAGTATGTCAGGAATGCCATGGCCAGCACGTCGTCCGAACCGACACCCACAAATATCTTGTCATAATCTACGCCATAAACCTGTGATATCGCACGTACCAGCTTGTCAGCATCCATATTCGGATACTTGCGGAGCATGTTGTCGGATGAATCTATCTCATCCTGCGCCATATCGTAAAGCCTCGTTGCCACCATGGGTGACGGAGGATACGGAAACTCGTTTGTATTTAATTTAATGACCTTGCCGACAGGCTGCTCACCCGCAACATAAGGTTCTACTTTTCTTATCTTATCTTCCCAGCTCATGATTCACGGAGCAATCGTTCATATTCGCGGGCCTGCTCCGTCAGCCCCAGATTATTATATACGTCGACCAGTCCCTGGACCGCGTATTCCTTTTCATATTTGACATTCAGGATGCTGTGACATTCAAATGCGGCATTGTAATACCAAATCGCAGCTTCCTTGTAATCTCTTTGATCCTCGTAATACTCTCCCAGCAGGAAGCAGATCTCACTGCACGGATCATCTGCAACATCCTTCATGGCATACCGGTACATCTTCAGATAATCCTGACGCCAGTAGGCAGCCTTGACGACTATACAGATGGCGATCTTAAGGTCATCGCGAGATGTCTCGTCATCATCGGCTATCTGTGTGAAAAAGTCTTCGGCTTTTTTAAAGTCATCCTTTTCGCCCGATACAAACAGTTCTCTGGCATAGAATGAAAACAGCCTTGGAGAAAACTTCTCACCGTTTCGGATCATGTCTTCAAAGACTCTGTAATCACGCGATGCATGATTGGTGAGAGGTTTGTGTGTGATCTCTATATCCGAATCGTATACCACAGGATCGGTCCTTACCGTCTCATGAACCCTCTCTATCCACTTAAACTGTCTCACCCGTTTAAAAAGCTTCGGGCGAAGCTCTCTGTCGAAATTATATACGGTCCCGTTCTCGAGCTGGTTTCCGTAGTACATCTGAACGATCTCTATCTCTGGATCCAGCGTCTCTTTGAGTATCCTGAACTTTTGTCTATTCTCTTCATTTAAGATCTCATCGGCATCAGCAGAGTAGATATAATCACATTCGCACAGAGAAAAGGCATAATTCCTCGCCGCGGCAAAATCGTCGATCCATTTAAAATCATATACCCTGTCGGTATAAAGGCGCGCAATGGCTTTGGTGTCATCGTCAGACCCCGTATCAACGATCACTATCTCGTCGACCAGATCCGCAACACTGTCAAGACACCTCGAGAGCACCTTTGATTCATTTTTGACGATCATGCATAAGGAAACAGTTATCATAATACCTTTGAAAGGAAATCCTGAAGCCTGGGCGATCTGGGATTACCGAAGAACTCATCGGGAGTATTCTCTTCGACGATATTGCCTTCATCCATGAAGAGCACCTTTGTTCCCACCTCTCTGGCAAATCCCATTTCATGTGTGACCACTACCATCGTCATTCCGGCTTCGGCCAGTTCCTTCATAACTTCCAGAACTTCGCCTACCATCTCGGGATCTAGCGCCGATGTCGGTTCATCAAACAGCATCACCTTGGGATTCATGGCCAGAGCTCTGACTATCGCTATCCTCTGCTTCTGTCCGCCCGACAGTGACGAAGGATATGCATCAGCCTTGTCCCTTAACCCGACCCGGTCGAGCAGGGAAAAAGCTCTTTGTGCTGCCTCATCTTTGGTCATGAGCTTTAACTTGGTCGGAGCCAGTGTAATGTTATCGAGTATCGTCAGGTTATTGAACAGATTAAAGTGCTGGAAGACCATTCCCATTTTCTGACGGACCTTATTGAGGTTGACATTGGGCCCGGTTATGAGCTCACCTTCAAGATATATCTCACCGCTAGTCGGAGTTTCGAGCAGGTTCAGGCAGCGAAGGAACGTTGATTTACCGGAGCCCGAAGGTCCTATCACAACGATCTTTTCACCCGGATTTACATGATAATTCACACCACGCAATACATGGTTGTCTTCGAATGTCTTGTGGAGGTTTTTAACGTCTATCACTCTTGCGCAACCTCCTTTCGAGTTTGCTGAGCAGTATCGACAAAATCTTTATGATCACAAAATATATGACAGCGGCACCAATAAGTGGCATGAAAGCCTCATAGGTCCGCGAAGATACCTGATTTGCCACACGTGTCAGATCGGATAACGATACGTATCCGACGATGGCCGTCTCCTTGAGAAGTACGATGAATTCATTTCCTATGGGAGGAAGAACATTCTTGATGGCCTGAGGGATCACTATATACATCATCGTCTGTGCCTGAGAAAGACCCAGGGATCTGCCGGCCTCGGTCTGCCCCTGATCGACTGCCAGTATTCCTGCCCTGATGATCTCAGCCACATACGCACCCGAATTGATGCCGAATGAAAGCACGGCAACGAGTACTCCGTTTCTGCAGTTCTTCATGATAATGAACCACATGATAAGGAGCTGAACCACAGAGGGTGTTCCTCTGATGATATCGATATAGATTGTAGCTATTATGGACCTCACACTCGGTTTGCCGTTTTTCTTGACCGACAGTTTCATCAAAGCTGCCACGGTTCCAAGGATAACGCCCAGAATAGCGGCAAAGAACGCTACCTTTAAAGTAACGCCCAATCCGCCAAGATATAACTTCCAGCGGTCCTCCTTTAAGAAGGCCCGCTGGAACATTTCACCAACATGTATGAACCATGATTGCATTTAGTTGCTTCCCTCAATGTACTCGGCTACCAGTTTGTCGAATGTACCGTCAGCCTTGAGATCCTTGATTGCCTGATTGATGGCGTTTGCAAGTTCAGCATCACCCTTGGGCATTGCTATAGCGTAGTTCTCAACCTCAAAGCCGAATTGTGCACCGTCAAGAGCTATAACGTCATCGGGATACATACCTGCGAACACCTCTGCAGGATTCTTGTCCACGATAACGAGATCAGAACGTCCGTTAAGAAGATCGTTAACTGCATCAACAGCCTTGTTGTATGAAGAAACCGTAGATCCCTCGATATCCTGAGCCAGGAAATCACCTGTGGTTCCGAGCTGAACTCCGATGGTCTTGCCAACCAGGTCATCGGCTGTAGCAATAGATGAATCAGCAGGAACTATTACATACTGAACGGCATCATAGTATGAATCAGAGAAGTCAACGACTTCCTTACGCTCATCCGTTACAGTCATACCTGCGATAGCTACATCGATCTTATTGCCGATTGATGATACGAGTGATGCGAATTCCATGTTCTCGATCTTAACTTCTACACCCATCTTGTCGCCTACGGCCTTGATAAGGGCCATATCGAATCCGTCAGGCTCTCCGTCATCCCCTACATACTCAAAGGGCGGGAACTCAGCGTTCGTACCTACTGTCAGAACTCCGTCAGCAAGTACGGCAGATCCGGCTTCAGCAGCCTGATCAGTATCCTCATCAGCAGTCTGAGTAGTATCTGCAGCAGCTGCAGTATCATTAGCTGTATCGGCTGCAGCAGTCTCTTTGGGAGCACCGCATCCGGCAAGCATTACTGCACACATACTGATCGCCAAAAGTGTTACCAGTGATTTTTTCATAATTACTCCTCCTTGTGTACAAAATAACACTTCGAGTTTATCACTTTAACAGGGTAAATGCAAATATTTGCGCGCTTTTAGGGCCTTAAATGGTCACTCTCATCATGCGTTCAGCCTTAGCCATGGTCTGATGGTCCTGCTTGATCACCAGTATCTGAGTATCGCTGTCTCTGCCTATCAGGAACAGTCCCATAAAGAACTCATATCTGTTCGTATAAGCTCTTTCGCAGATATCATCCGTGATCTCCAGTTCATATCCGTCTTTTTTGTAGTGTACAAATGCTATCCCTGCAAAATGTCTCTTCATCTGCCCGTCAAAGTTAAACACGATAACTGTCGTCCGAAGCAGCAGTAAAAGGAGAAAAGCCGCTCCGATAAGCAATGCACTCGTAACCCCGATAGTTATGATCCTGCCTGTCGGAGTTCTGAGGAATGTTCCCGCGCGGCCGATAAATCCGCCATTTTGTCCCTTTCCGTCATCCTTAACCTGCCCATTATCCAGTTCCTCTTCGTTATCAGAATCTGCTCTTGGGGCCTCGACCTTTTTCTTCTCAACCGCAGGAAGCCTGTTTTGAAGGTCCTCCGCGCCGGCCTGGGCGTTACCTTCTGCGTTGATCCCTGATCCGGTGGAAGATTCATCTGTAATATCGTCATCGTTTCTCCATCTCGATCCGGATGATGTTGTCTTGCTGCCATCATTATCTCCGGAGTTTCCGGAAGCTGTAACGGCCGGTGTGGCTGTCGGAGTTGGCATGGGAGTAGGTGTAGCATAGCCTGCACCCGTGCCGTCAGTATCATCGCTGAGTGTTCCTTCGCCCTGACCGGTTCCGGAACCGCTGTTGTCATCGGGATTGCCTCCTTCTTCAGAGTCGTTTCCTTCTCCGTTATCATTATTGTCGTTATTATTACCGTTGCCTGAGCCGGCGGCCCTTATTCCCGAAACAGTAACACTTCCACGGCATGAGTCTTCATTTATCCCTTCATCGGACAGCGTGACCTCAAGACCATAGGATCCATTGGTACTGACATTAAGCTCGTCACCGCTTCCCAGATCATTGCCATCAATATCCTTCCAGCTGAATGATGCATCTGAAATATCGATAATACCGCCACTTAAGTCTTCAAGTGATGCGGTAAGCTGCATGTGTGTACCTCCTGACACAGGACTTTGTGTAACTATAACGGCAATGGCGTTTTCTCCATCCTCCATTCCGCATCCGGGATCATAGCGATCGATATAGGATGCGGTCTTTGTGCAGGTCAGATCGTAGCCTTCTATAACTCCTTCGAGATCACATCCCGGATCATAATGATCCACATCTCCCTCAACATGACCACAGCCCAGAACATAACCCTCTATGTATGAGGTTCCTTTGGTACAGGTGAGAATGGAATACTCGTGAGTACCTCCTCCCAAAGTCCCCTGGTATCCGCAGGAAGGGCAGTATGATGCTCCGCTGTACGTTATGGTTCCCTGGCCGCAGGATGAATGTGTCTCTATAACCTCTGCTTCTACCTGTGTGATGTCACCGTGAATATGACACCAGCTCTCGGTCAGTCCGACATTGTTTAAAGTCCTGCTCCAGTCGCATTCACCCCGCCTGTAGCATCCCGAATCGTGTGAGTGGTATCTTGGAACATAGCATCCTCCCGCAGCACTGCTGTCTCCGATGTGTTCGTGAAGAACCGGCACCGTGTAGCATCCGCCTCCCGAAGGGGATCCCGAATGAACATGATATCTGGGAGTGTAGCAATCCCCACTGCCGGGATCAGAATGCACGTGATAATGCGGTGTGGTATAGCATCCCCCGCATACATCCTCATTTCCGATATGTCGGTGTGTGATATAAAATGCGACTCCGGTATCGGCATGTGCCCTGATATCCGGACATAGACTTAATATGATCACCAGGATCAGTGATATCGATAATATTTTCTTTTTCATGATCTTCCTTTCCTGAAACAAAAAAATAACGGCTAATCATGCGCAAAGTATGCCCTGCACACAATTAATCCGCTTTGCTTTCAACAAAAGGAAATTTGGAATAGAATACCATATAACCCTATCCCAGTCAATCTTTTTTATTTTTTCACTGACATTTAAAATTTTTAAGTGTTATAATATTAGCAGTGTTAATTGTCTTCGAATCGTGCAAAATCGTCATTTTTCGTGTGTCCGGTTTTGCATCACGTCGAATTTTGATCTGTCATTTTCAAGAAAGGGGCACTTATGTACAAAAAAGGTCAGTACGTCATCTGTGGCATTAACGGCATTTGTCAGGTAGAGGATATAACCACGCTCAACCTTGACGGCGTCGATAAGAGCCGTAAGTACTACCTTCTGAAGCCTGTTTTTTCAAACGGCAGCACTGTGTACAAGCCCATAGACCTTGACGAAGGCATGCGTCCCGCCCTTAGTAAAAAACAGGCTGAGGAGCTCATAACCGAGATTCCTTCAATAGATACCATCGCTATAGCCGACGAAAAAACCCTCGAGAAAACCTACAAGGATCTCATTCATTCAAGCGACCCCAAGGCTTTGGTATCACTGATAAAGACCATACATCTGCGCAAAGAAAAGCGGCTCCTTAAAGGTTTTAAGGTAACCGCTCTGGATTCACGATATTTTAAACAGGCTGAGGATTTTCTCTATGGTGAGCTGTCCGTTGCTCTTAATATCCCCCGAAACGAAGTGCGGGATTACATAGCAGACAGGTGTGAATGATCACCTTTGCTGATCTCTCAGAGCTCTTAATGCGACAAGCAGTCTGTCTACAGTATCTCCTACTGCCGCGGAATCATAATCTTCCGTCTGTTTCTTAAGCTTTACGATATCCTCCTGAATCTCCGGAGGATATTTATATACCTCTATTTCAGCAATTGCATCGAGTGCATTCTGCCTGTTCATGTCGTTGATCTCCAGACGTACCATCTCCACCAGAGCCAGAACCTGCGGGAAATCTATCTCTTCTTTTTTAGGTGTATCCTCACTGTCGAAAAAGGCGAGTCTGTCTTTAAACGTCCGATAATAATTTATCATGTAAGGATACTTCTCGTTTATGATCCTGTAATCCTTTTCACGTGCCGCCGATTCAAGTTCTCTGGCTCCCTCAGAGAGCATGTCTGCCCCTATAAGCGCAGACGAAGACTTGAGCGCATGTGTTTTTATCTGGAACATCTGCAGGTTATTGCCTTCATGTATATTGGCAAAGTATTCATCCAAAAGAGCAGCTTCAGTGTCTATGGCCGCACGGAATTCACTGACGGTAGTAAACAGTATATCTGCCGAAGGAAGATGCTTTACAGCTTCATCCCAGTCAATGCCGCGCACGCTCGGAAGCTCTTCCTGCCAGTTCTCTGATGAGAGTTTTTTGTCCTGACTGTCCCTTGCGGGGTACAGGAGTTTGTATGACGGAACGTATGTCTTAATGACTTTTTCAAGTTCCTTTACGAAAATAGGTTTCGGCAGATATGCGTCAAAACCGCTCTGTTTATAAAGCTCGGCAGCATTACCCATAGTGTTGGCGGTGAGCATGACAATAGGTGTGCTGACGTTTTTATGCGTATTGTCAGCCTTGATGTGTTCGACAGTCTCGATACCATCCATTCCGGGCATCAGATGATCCAGGAATATCATGTCATACTGTTCTTCCTGTATCATATTAAGACAGGCACTGCCGCTGTCAGCCTCATCTATCATTATCTGCGTTCTGGCAAGCAGTGATCTGAACACACGCCTGTTAATGGAGTTATCATCTACTACCAGCACCTTGACCGAAGGAGCGGTAAATGCGATCTCTTCGGGAGCTTCCTGCTGCTTGGCAAAGGTGCTGAAATTGCCTATGGGATCAGGACTGACTATTCTCTGCGTTAATGTAAATGAGAAAATGCTTCCTTCCCCATAAACACTGTTTACTCCCAGTCTGCTGCCCATGAGTTTCAGCAGGCTGTTCGTTATCGTCATTCCCAGTCCCGTACCCTCTATGTTGCGGTTACGGCTCTCCTCTATCCTCTCAAATGCTTCAAAGAGCTTTTCAATGTCCTCTTCCTTTATACCTATGCCCGTGTCCTTGATCTCAAAGAACAGGTCGACCATGTCTCCCTTAAATTCTCCGTTAACTGACAGTTTGATAAAGCCTTCATGCGTGTACTTGGTCGCATTGGAGAGCAGGTTTGAGATGACCTGCTTGATATGAACGTCATCACCATACAGCGTGTTAGGCAAAGTAGGATTGATATCTATGATGAAATCAAGTTTCTTGGCATCGATCCTGGGCTTATATGCAGAAACAGTATCATAAAGCATCTGATCCAGCTTGTATTCTATCGGTATTATCTCGAGCTTGCCGGATTCGATCTTGGATATGTCGAGGACGTCATTAATTATGCTGTACAGAGTCTGTGCGGCCTGAGAGATGTCTGCGGCGTACTGCCTTGACTGCTCCTCCTTGGATTCACGTATGATCATCTCGTTCATGCCAAGGATCGCATTGATGGGTGTTCTGATCTCATGAGAAATATGTGCTATAAACGACGATTTGGTAGCATTGGCTACATTTGCCCTGTCTCTTTCGAATTCCAGACGTTCTATAAGCAGCTGGTCAGGATTCTCCGAAATAACATAGAAGCTGACTATCATCATTGCGTTACCAAGCGAGGTGATTATATCTCTGGTTGCGAACAGCTGGATTATATATACGACGCCCTGCGAAAAAACTGCCAGGATTATCGCTATTATCTTTTTGCTGTTAAGTCTTTTGTAATTGTACGCCACGAGGAAGATGCAAAGAGCCAGCATCACCCCCAGGTATACATGCAGAATGGTGATCCCGACACCTGAGGAATAATACCATCCTCCTATGTCCGTGTATTCAACACGCATTATAATGACACACATTACCACCATTGCGCATACTACATACCAGAATCTGTCCGATATGGGTATCCGCCCTCCTGCATTCCTGATGCTGACCGAGATATATGCTTCCATATTGATAAGCAGCAGAGCCAGCGTTATAAGATACAGCCGGTTAAGTATATCTATATTCCAGCCTTTGGTCTCAAACAGAAATACATAGGCATAGTCAAACAAAGTATTGACAAATGCCAGTATCAGCAGCCTGAAAAATAACTTATGCGTTTGTGTTTTTCTTCTCTTGACCGAGCAGTAATTGATGATCAGGAACATCATCAGCAGTGTGCTCGCCATCTGAAGTCTCAGCGCTTCTGTCATATATTCTCCGAATCTATAGCTTAAGATACTTTTTGATCATTTTTTCCAGTTCTTCGGGAACTATGGGCTTTGCAATAAAGTCATCAAAGCCTTCCTCCAGATACAGTTCCCTTGCTCCGCCGACGGCATTTGCAGTCAGCATTATCACCGTGGCATCCTTGGACTTGTTGCCTTCCATGGCCTTCATATTGCGGAAGGTTTCGATGCCGTCCATTATAGGCATCATATGATCCATGAACACTATGTCATATTTGTTTCTGCGGATCATATTAAGACAGGCAGATCCCGAGTCAGCCTCGTCTATAATAAGGCCGGTCTCATTAAGAAGTCCCTTGAATACCTTGCGGTTTATAGCGTTATCATCAACAACGAGGACGCGTGATTCAGGCGCCTCAAAGCTTTTTTCATACTTGTACTCGCCGTACGAAACAATAGAATTATCCCTGTTCAGATCTCCGAGGAAATTCTCGTCCCAGACAGGCTGCAGCAGATTGAATGAAACCTTCGTGCCGACACCGTATTCACTCTCAATATTGAGCTTGGAGTTCATCATATCGAGAAGCTGCATGGTGATCGTCATTCCGAGACCGGTTCCCTCAACATTCCTGTGTTTTTCGGATTCGAATCTCATATAGGCCTTGCTGATGTTGTCAAGGTCCTCTTTTTTCATACCTATACCGGTATCCTCGATCTCGAAATGAATGATCCTGGAACTGTCATCCGGGCCGAAGCCGGCAGAAACGCGAAGGGCTACTCCGCCTCTCTCGGTATACTTGACCGCATTAGTAAGGATATTAGTCAGTATCTGTTTGATCCTTATCTCATCTCCGACATATCCCACCGGCATTGTAGGATCGGCCTCCACACTGAATGTCAGATTCTTGTCATCCGCCTTGAACTGGATCATATTGGATGTGTCGTTAAGAAGACTTCTCATATTATAATTGACGGGAATGATCTCCATTTTGCCGGATTCCATTTTCGACATATCGAGTATCTCGTTAATTATCCCGTGAAGAGTCTGCGTGGCCGACTTGATATCATAGGCATACTGCCTGGTGGTCTCTTCCTTAGTCTCCCTAAGGATCATCTCATCCATTCCGAGCACGGCGTTAATGGGCGTCCTTATCTCATGCGAAACGTTGGCGATGAAGTTTGACTTGGCAGCATTGGCTTTATCAGCCTTTTCTTTTTCGGAATTCAGCTGGTCAATGAGTTTAACATCCTCATTTTCCAGTGTCATATAAAATGACAGCACTACAACTGCTATTCCCAGAGAAAAGAACAGCATGTTCTGATGTCTGTACTGGAACATAAAACAGCACAGCTGGGATACAAATCCCAGAATTATGATCCTCTTACGTTTGGAATTTATGTATTTTCTGTTGATGAAGAACATGGTCCCTATCAACAGCTCATAGGCGATCATGAAGAGCAGGATCATGGATATGTTGTCGTTAAAGGCAATGGCGTTTTTCTGTTTTCGAAGTCCGGAGGAGATCGCAGGAGCAACAATAGCCATGATAAGTACAATCCCGACTACATATTCGGACCAGGGTCCGATCTTTTTCATGTCCGGAAGATCGATATTGATGATGTATCTGGTATAAAGGAAGATCACAAACAGATCGCACAGGAGCAGTATCATGAATACTCCCAGTGCTATTTCGATATATATCTGCGGGATCACATCGGAATAGCGATGAAAGACGACAACTATCGCCTGCGAGAGGATGACTGCAAAGGATATAAACAGCAGTCTGGCATAAATGACCTGAGTTCTGCTTCGTCTGTCAAGCTTACTGTTATTGAAAAACAGTATGATCAGAAAGCCCGTTATCATAAGACACAGCGCTTCCATTCCAAGCTTGGGCATATCCTTTCCTCCTTTCGCAGTTATTAAAATGTCAAAAGAACTCTTTTGACATCCATATCATAGTATATCAATTTTTACTCAAAATAAAAAGAAAAAAAGCCCCCGGGACAATATGTCTGTCTTCGGGGGCTTAGATCCGTTTTAAACTATATCAGCACTGATATTATGCATAAGGGTTCTCTGTCTTGTAAGGAAGAGACTTGGGCTGGTTGTAGCCGATCTCCTCTACGGGAACTCCGATGTACTTGAACACTTCGAATAAAGGCTTGCCGATGTGTCCGAATGCAACAGCACCGTGGTGAGGATAGTTCTTTTCGATCAGAACGTGACGGTAGAATCTTCCCATCTCAGGAATGGCGAATACACCGATACCACCGAATGATCTGGTTGCTACGGGAAGTACTTCACCTTCTGCAAGGTAAGCACGAAGGATATTATCAGCAGTAGACTGCAGACGATAGAACGTAACAGGTCCGGGAGCGATGTCTCCTTCGAGTGTTCCGTTTGTAACCTCTACGGGAAGTGCACGGGCCATGATAGCCTGGTTCTTCATAGAGCATGCTGAAAGCTTCTTAGAGCATGTATTTCCGCAGTGGAAGCCCATGAATGTATCTGTAAGAGTATAGTCAAATTTGCCCTTGATAGACTCTTCGTACATGATCTTGGGAACTGAGTTGTTGATATCAAGCAGTGTAACGATATCATCAGAAACTGCCTGACCGATGAACTCTGAAAGGCATCCGTAGATATCAACTTCACATGATACAGGGATTCCGCGTCCTGTCAGACGGCTGTTAACGTAGCAGGGAACGAATCCGAACTGTGTCTGGAATGCAGGCCAGCACTTGCCGGCTAATGCAACATATTCCTTTGATCCCTTGTTAGCCTCGATCCAGTCAAGGAGAGTGATCTCATACTGAGCAAGCTTGGGAAGCACTTCAGGCTTCTTGTTTCCTGCTCCGAGCTCTTCTTCCATATCCTTAACTACATCAGGAATACGGGGATCATTTGCATGCTTATTGAATGATTCGAAAAGATCAAGTTCTGAGTTCTCCTGGATCTCAACTCCGAGGTTGTAAAGCTGCTTTATGGGAGCATTACAAGCAAGGAAGTTAAACGGTCTGGGACCGAATGTGATGATCTTAAGGTTCTTTAAAGCGATGACAGCTCTTGCGATCGGAACGAATTCGTTGATCATCTTTGCGCAATCCTCAGCATCACCAACGGGATACTCGGGGATGTATGCCTTAACGTTACGAAGAGCCAGGTTGTAAGATGCATTTAAAACTCCGCAGTAAGCATCGCCGCGTCCTGAAGTTGTAACTGATTCATAATCTTCCTCAGCTGCAGCACAGAACATAACAGGGCCGTCAAACTGCTGAGCCAGCATGGTCTCTGAGATCTCGGGACCGAAGTTTCCAAGGTATACGCAAAGAGCGTTACAGCCCTTGTCCTTGATATCCTTGAGAGAATTCTTCATGTCGATCTCGCTCTCGATGATGGTCACGGGGCACTCATAGATGTCCGCAGCATCATAAGCTTTTGCGTATGCGTCACATACTGCTTTTCTTCTTCTGATGGTAAGCTCGGCAGGGAAACAGTCACGGCTGACGCCTACGATACCGATCTTAACTTTGGGTAAATTGTTCATTTGTAACCTCCTTCAATTAAATACATTTATCTAATGATCTCAGGATCGTATTTCTGGTCCTGTATCATTTGATCAGTTCAAATACGGGCTTGCATGCAGGATAAATCTGCTTAAACTGCTGATACTTCTTTTCGTACCTGTCTACCAGTTCCGGTGTGGGTTCTACTGTATCCACGATCTTCACTATTGCATCCGCAGCATCCTTAACAGAAGCGTATTCCCCATTCGCAACTGCAGCGAGCATTGCACCGCCCAGTGCAGGACCTTCCTCTGACTCGATAACGTCCACCTTGAGGTTCATAACGTTAGCGATGATCTTTTTCCAAAGAGGAGATTTTGCTCCGCCTCCGCAGATCTTGGTCCTTTCGATCTTTATCCCCAGGGATCTTGCTACTTCCAATGAATCACGAAGTGCAAAAGCAACTCCTTCAAGAACAGCCTGTGTCATATCGGTCCTGGTGTTATCCATTGTCAGACCTATAAATGTTCCTCTGGCGTTGGGGTTGTTATGAGGTGATCTTTCTCCCATGAGATAAGGTAGGAAGAATACATGATTATTTCCGAGTTTTTCATCGGTAATATCCTTTTGCTGTCCTGCATAATCATCGGTTCCGATGATATCGTCCATCCACCACTTGTTACATGAAGCGGCACTCAGCATGCATCCCATGAGGTGGTAGCTTCCGTCTGCATGATCGAATGAATGAAGTGCGTTATATTTATCAACTCCGAAATTCTTTGAAGAGATGAAAATCGTTCCTGATGTTCCAAGAGAGATATTACAGTTACCGTCACCTACGGTTCCCGTTCCGACAGCTGCCGCAGCATTGTCTCCTGCCCCCGCAGCGACCTTGCAAGATGAAGGAATACCAAGCTCGGCTGCTATATCTTCCTTTACAGTGCCTACGCACTCATAGCTTTCATAAAGCTTCGGGAGCATATCCTCGGTAATACCGCAGATATCACACATCTCCTTAGACCAGCGTCTGTTTTTGACATCAAGGAGCAGCATTCCTGATGCATCCGAAACATCGGTGCAGTTAACTCCCGTGAGTTTGTATGCTATATAGTCCTTGGGAAGCATGATCTTCTTTATTTTCTTAAAGTTCTCGGGTTCCTTGTTCTTGACCCAGAGAATCTTGGGTGCGGTAAATCCCGTGAATGCGATGTTTGCAGTATATTCAGAGAGTTTATCCTTGCCGATCTTTTCGTTAAGGTAATCGGTCTCTTCGAATGTACGTCCGTCATTCCAAAGCAATGCAGGACGGATGACATTGTCATTCTCATCCAGAATAACGAGTCCGTGCATCTGTCCGCCAAATGAGATCCCTGCAACCTGAGACTTGTCGGCGTCCTTTATGAGGTCCTTAAGACCTGCCATAACCTGCTCATACCAGTCCTCCGGCTTCTGCTCAGACCATCCCGGATTCGGAAAATACAAAGGATATTCCTTAGATACAATGTTTTTGATGCTTCCCTTTTCATCCATCAGCAGAAGCTTTACTGCAGAAGTTCCAAGATCGATACCGATATAAAGCATATTTTTTCTCCTTTATCCTGATTATTTATAACAGTGCCAAGACCATCTGTCACAACGAACCTGCCCTTTATGGGGCGCATAGAGTTGGCCCAGTATTATAATTTTAGCATCGGGTATATAGAGCAACTACCTAATTATTGCTATATTATTACAAATTATTATCCATTTGCTCCTATGTATTCCGTGGGATGTTCCGACGGCGGAATGACCCTCTGTTCGATGATCGGTCCGCCCGTACCGTTGATGTATTCTCCGGTAATCGTAACGGTGCCGATATTGTCGTCCTTGGGTATCTCGTACATTATATCGAGCATGAATTCCTCTATGATGGCCCGGAGTGCTCTGGCTCCGGTTTCTTTCTTGATCGCCTTCTGTGCGATAGCCCTGTATGCTGATTCGTCAAAGATGAGCCTGACCTCATCAATCTCCAGCAATTTTTGATACTGCTTTAGTATCGCGTTCTTGGGCTCGGAGAGTATCTTGACGAGCATGTCCTCATCAAGGGGCTTAAGTGTATAGACTACCGGAAGCCTTCCCAGAAATTCCGGGATAAATCCGAACTTCCTCAGGTCTTCGTTCGTAACCTTAGACAGAATATCCTCATCGGAATCGTACTTGTCCTTCAGTTCCGCGCTGAATCCTATTCCTGTCTGCTTTTTTAGTCTCTGCCTGATGATCTCAGCAAGGTCAGGGAACGCGCCTCCGCATATAAAAAGGATATTTTTGGTATTGATGGTAGTCATCGGAACCATAGCGTTTTTATTTGATGCTCCGACCGGCACCTCGACATCCGCACCCTCAAGAAGCCTTAGCAGTCCCTGCTGTACGCTTTCTCCGTTAATGTCCCTGTTATTGGCATCCTTTTTCTTGGCAAGTTTGTCTATCTCGTCTATGAAAACTATTCCGCGCTCGGCTTTTTCAACATCGTTATCCGCAGCGATAAGAAGCTTTGAAAGAACACTCTCTATATCATCTCCGATGTATCCGGCTTCGGTCAGTGTGGTTGCATCTGCTATTGCAAGCGGTACGTTAAGGAGCCTTGCAAGGGTTCTTACCAGATATGTCTTGCCGCATCCTGTAGGCCCTATCATCAGCATGTTTGATTTTTCTATGTCGATATCGTCCTGATGATTCGTCGCAACCCTTTTGTAATGGTTATAAACCGCAACTGATATGACCTTTTTGGCATGCTCCTGTCCGCAAACATATTCATCGAGCATTGCCTTTAATTTATGCGGTGAAGGAATCGATTTTAAGTCTATGGGCTCTGATTCCTTCTTTTTCTTTTTGATCTTCTGCTTGTTGGGGATTCCTCCCGTGCCCTGCAGATCGCTGATATTAAGGAATCTGATATTTGGAAAACCTTTGCCCTTTTCGGAGCTCAGCGAGTCCAGCATCGAAGGGTCCTGGAGCATTCCCTGATAATCGAACTGCGTTACCGTATCCATGGTCTTGTGCATGCAGTCCGAGCATATGCAGATGCTGTTCATGAGCTTGAACATCTCACCCGTTTTGCTCTCGGGCCTCCGGCACATGAAGCAGACATTTTCATACTCGTTATCATCAGTATCGTCGGATCTGTCTGCCTCAGATGCAGAGTCTGCCGGCGCTGCCTTATCCTCTTTTTTTACAGTCTCAATATCTTCGTCTGTCACTTCTTTAAAATCGTCTGTCATAATCTCTCCTGTTTATACCACTCTTCTTATTGTGATGAAATCTTTATAAAAAATGCTTCCGGTCTTGATCCCGGTCTTTTGGGTACTGGCATGGACTATTCTGCCGTTCCCCAGATAAATGGCTACATGTCCCGCATAGCATACGATGTCACCGGCACGGGCATCATCGTACGAAACCTCTGTTCCGACAGATCTCATAGATGTACTGGTCCTTGGCAGGGTATAGCCGAAATCCTTGTAAACCCTCATTACGAATCCGGAACAGTCACAGCCCGATACCAGAGAAGTTCCGCCGGGAACATAGGGATTTCCAACGAACTGCAGCGCATAGTTTGCTATGTCATTGCCCTTGGAGCCGGAATTAAAGCTCGCTGATGAACTGTAGCTTTTGGAGGATTGTTCAGAGCTTCCGGATGATGAGCTTGAAGACGATGATCCGCCCTCCTGGGCTCTTCTGGCCTCTTCGGCCCTTCTTGCTTCCTCAGCCTTCCGGGCTTCCTCGGCTGCCCTTTCAGCCTCTATCTCGGACTGTTTATCCGCCGATTCCTTCTCGAGCTTCTTTATCTCTTCGTTTCTTTTCTGAATGTTCTTTTTATACTGTGCTGCTTCCGCAACAGCCTTGTTATACTGGGATTGATATGATTCGTATTCGGCTTTTTTGCTGTCTAATATCTCGTTTAGATACTGTTCCTCTTCCTCGAGTTCTTCCTTATCGGCATCCAACTCGTCCTTTTCATCCTCGAGCTGTATCTTCAGGTCATATGTATTCTGTCTGGCCTCCTGATATTCTAGCAGGAGTCTTCTGTCATATTCATAGAGTTTCTCTACATATTCAGCCTTGTTGACGAGGTCGGAGAAGCTCTTAGCCTCGATCAGCATCTGCATATAGGTAAAGTCCCCTTTTTCATATAGGAACTTGATCCTTAATTTCATTGCATCATACTGATCCTGTTCTGTTTTCAATGCTTCCTCATATTTGACCGTGGTCTCGGCGATCTCGGCTTCCTTTCGCGTTATCTCCTCCTTGACCATCTCAACTGCGGCGATCGTTGCCACCAGTTCTTCGTCGACTTCTTCAATCTCGGATTCAACACCCTCCATATCTTCGGAAAGCGACGATGCCTTTTCATTGGCTTCGTTCATGGCTTCTTCTTCTTTTTCCTTTTCCTCGGAAGCCTGCTTTTTCTTCTTTTCTATTTCTTCCTTTTCATTCTCCAGATCCGAGATCTTGTCAGCATATGACGGGATGCTAAGCACGTCCGAAAACAACGCGGACAACGTGATTGACACTATTAACGTCAGGATCAGGGATCTTTTTTTCATAACTAAGATACATTTTACTACCTGGCAAATGATTTGTCAGTTTATTAGATTATTAAATGTTTCTAAATAAAAGGTGGGATTACGTCATTTTGATTTACAGTAAATTCAAATGATGGTATCATGTTTCATGGTTTTGTGAATTTAAAAGAAAGGATGCACATATGTCAACAGGCTGGATTATTTTTATAATTGTGATGGTTGTCCTTATCGGGGTCGTCATTGCCCTTTATTTCCTCGGCAAAAAAGCCCAGAAAAAGCAGGAAGAACAGCAGTCACAGATAGATGCGATGAAACAGACCGTTTCAATGCTAATAATAGATAAGAAAAAAATGAGACTTAAGGATGCGGGTCTGCCGCAGGCAGTCCTTGACCAGACGCCGAAGCTCATGAGAAACAGCAAGCTTCCCATAGTAAAGGCCAAGGTCGGTCCTCAGGTATTGAGCCTCGTATGTGATGCGAAGATATTTGATGACGTGCCTGTTAAGAAGGAAGTTAAAGCGGTAGTTTCGGGTATATATATCACCGGAGTAAAGGGTCTTCACGGCAAGCAGGAAGTCAAGCCCGTAAAGAAAAAGAACGCTTATCAAAGATTCGTTGACAAGCTCCAGGAAAAAGGCGGAGCAAAGCCCATCAAGTAGTCTCCGGCCTTATTATAAGAACAGTGCGGTTATTTGAAACGAGCTGACCGCCGCTTGACATCTCATAACTGATCTCCATCCGGATCTCCTCAGGTGTATCGCTTAAGGTTATCTGGTAGGTGTTAAAGACAAACTCCATGCGTCCGTATGGAGTTTTGTACATTGTACTGCAGTATTTTTTTGTGTCAAAGGTGAGCTTTGAATAGATATCGCCGTCCCTTATGACTTCAAGGTAGCGATGATTGAACTTGTATCTGGCGCTTTTGGCAGTCTGCTCATTCTCGCTGACCAGATAATGATAATTGTTTTTGTAATAATATTGAGCAGGAAATTCCTGCTCATTTTTATCTGTACTCCCTTCGGGGTCGGTCTGATATCCCGTTAACCTTACGCGGACGTTCTTAATCATATGCTGTCTTTGTCTTCTCCTGCCCTCTCCATTCGGATGTGAGCGATTATTGCCTTTTCCTGATTGTCAATATGTATCCTGGCCGCTTCCATGGCTGCCTCTGTATCGTTATTCTTTATGGCATCATAAATACGGCTGTGTTCCTTAACCAGCATGCTGTGCTTGGATTCATCCTTGAGATATACGAAGCGGTAACGGTACATCTGCTCGGCGAGGTTGTTAACAAGCTGTTTAAGGCGCAGATTGCCCGTAGCCTCCATGATGATATCGTGAAAAGCTATATCCGCTCTGGCGATAGTTGACGTATCCTCTGTCTTTGTGGCCTTTTCAAACTCATCGGCTGCCTCCCTTAATTCAGATAACTGCTCACGGGTTATCCTTGAGCAGGCAAGCTTTGCGATGAGCTCATCTAGCGCACGCCGAACCTCCAGCACATCTTTAAGACTCTTTTCTGATATCTTGGCTACTTCGGCTCCTTTTCTGGGAACCATGACTACCAGACCCTCGAGTTCAAGCTTCCTGATAGCCTCTCGTATAGGCGTTCTGCTGACACCCAGTTTGTTGGCCAGATGCACTTCCATCAGCCTCTCCCCGGGTTTGAGCGTTCCGGTCAGTATGGCTCTTCGAAGAGTGTTGAATACCACGTCGCGAAGAGGGAGAAAATCCTCCATTATAAGGTTAAAATCTTCTGTCATATCCATCAGGTACCGTTTATCACGTATCTACGTTATTAATATATGTTGTAATGAAGGTTTCTTTGGCAAGACCATTATCGAACAGGCTCTTTTCTGCTTTGGCAGCGAGCATATGGTCCATGAACACTCCAAAGACGGTAGGACCCGATCCGCTCATGAGGCAGTTCCATGCTCCCCTGTCCTTTAAGTTATCTTTTATCTCATTAATAACAGGATGTTCATTAACAGTCACATATTCAAGAACATTCCCTAACGACTGTGTTACTTTCAATAAATCCTGATTTAAAACACCTTCGACGAGTCCGTCTACATCAGGATGCTCAACTTCGGTCAGTTTGTCGTATTCCTCATAAACGTGCTTAGTTGAAACACTGATATCAGGCTTGGCTATCAATAAATAACACTGGGGTGGATTCGGTATGCGCTTTAAAACCTCACCAACTCCGCCGGCCAGGGCTGTTCCTCCCATTATGCAGAACGGAACATCCGCACCGAGTTCGGCTCCGAGTCCGCACATCTTCTCAAAGGACAAATCCAGGTTTAAAAGAGAATTTAATCCGCGGATCGTGGCCGCTGCATCACTGGATCCGCCTCCCAGTCCCGCGGCGATCGGAATGTTCTTTTTTAACGTTATAATAACGGGTGTGTCTATGTTGTATGTATCAAAAACCAGTTTAGCTGCTTTGTATACGAGATTGTTTTGGACCGGAACAGGATCTGATTCGGGGAAAGGATCATCCAGAACCTCAAGAGTGATCAGGCGATCCGCGCCGGGATTTTTATCAAAAGTCAGCGTATCAAACAGATTGATCGTCTGCATAACGGTCTTAAGCTCATGGTAACCATTGTCCTTAACACCTGTGATATCGAGGGCCAGATTGATCTTAGCGTATGCCTTTCTCCTTATCATAATAGATACTCCGTTTTTGTATACAATGTGCAATTATAAATTCATTATAGATTTATTATAGAATTCAGTCAAATACTGATATTTATAACAGATATATGATAACGTAACCAATGGTAAACAGCAGTCCGACAGATGCCAGAGCCAGCCCGAACGAGAGGGAACGCGAAATTATGTTTCCGTTCTCAGATACCATCAGATACCACATGGCCAGCCTGTGTTCATAGCTTCGAAGCGGCTCTCTGTCAGATCCTGCAAGCCCTCTGTGTATGTCATCCAGGCAATCGCCTACCGCATGGGTTATGGCATTACCCTCTGTATATTCTCTCGGGATAGGCTTATCTGAATAGAGCGTCTTGCGAAGCAGTACTATGATCGCATCTATGAGGTTGTCACATATCCTTGCAAAGAACGTTCCAATGGTTGGAAGTATCACCAGCAATACAGGCCTGTATATCAGATCCTCGAGATCGAGCTTTGAGGGCCATCTGTCTACGTATTCCCCGTCTTTGACCGTAAAGCCCCTGACAAATACAAAATACATGATGATCCCGACTGTTATGGATATGAGACTTCCCTTCAGATTTTCAAATGAGAAATAATCAACATGATGAAGTTCCCCATTAAGCCTTAAAAATCCGAAGGCTGATCCTGCTGCCCTGTCCATGATCTGATAAGGCAGAATGCCCGGAACAAAGAGCGCAGCCGCGCTAAGTGACAGGGCGATCGTTGACATCAGTCCGATGTATCTCCTGCCTGTATGGTGATTTAAGGTCTTCATTTCGTCATATTCCTTCTGAAGATCTTCATCTTTGTTCTTTTCTATAAAAATCGCCATGAACAGCTTCAGCATATATGCCAGTGTGCATCCACCGGAAAACAGGAATATCCACTCTGTAATATGGGTCGCTCCGATTCCCAGGATTTCGGATCCTTCCAGTATTCCTTCATGAAGCAGTGTTTTTGAAACATATCCGCTGAACATGGGTATACCCGCTATCGAGCAGGCTCCGATAAGAAAGACTATCTTAAGGAAATTCTTGTTGCGTCCAAAGCCCCTTATCCTGTTAAGATCCAGCTCATGAAGATTAAAGTAGACTACACCCGCTGCCAGGAACAGCACCAGTTTGATCATCGAGTGGTTCAGCATGTGAAGGAAGGTTCCGCGAAGCGCTATCTGACCGTGCTCACCAAGCATTGATCCCATTCCGATGCCGGTCATTATAAAGCCTATCTGCGACATCGAAGAACAGGCCAGTGTCCTTTTAAGGTCTGTTGAAAACAGGGCAAGTATAGCTCCAAGCAGCATTGTGATAAGGCCCAGAACGAGCATCGCCTTGGCCCAGCCCTGATCCTCCTCCATCATATAGAGTGTCACTATGAGGACTCCGAATACACCCGATTTTGTGAGTATTCCGGATAGCAGCGCTGATGCCGGAGCAGGTGCCACGGGGTGTGCCTTGGGGAGCCATATATGAAGGGGATAAACGCCTGCTTTGGCGGCAAATCCCGTGAAGATCAAAGCCCCTATAATGCGGAGTTTTCGGTTAAGGAGAGCCTCTTCATAAAGTCCCGATGCCTTAAGATCATTAATGGCTTCATTTATGCCGGTTACAGACAGCGTACCTGTAAGGTCATAGAGCATAAAGAGCCCCATCAGCATAACAAGTCCGCCTATAACGGCTACGCCAAGGTATGTTGCGGCGGCGCGAAGTGATTTTTCCTTTTCATCCTGTGCCACCCAGACATAAGATGTGAGCGACATTATTTCAAAGAATATAAATGTCGTGAACAGATCTGCAGAGAGGAACACTCCTATAAGAGCAATGAGTGTGATAGCAAAAAAGGCATAATATCTGCCCCGGTTCTTATAGGTCTTAAAATATTCGGGCGACAAAAGAGCGCACATCGCCCACATGAATACAGCCATTCCCGAATAGATCAGTCTGAATCCGTCAAAAGCAAAACTTATTTGATTGCCACACAGATATCCTGTCATATCACTCAAAAGCTCCCGTTCGCCACATCCTTTAGCAGCATCACGATATTATTGCCAAACAGTCCGAAATATATCATCAGGATCACGAAAACAGCCAGAGGAAGCAGCATCTTCCAACCCGGATCATGGAAACGTTCCAATGTTGAATAATTAAATCCCTTTTCAGGGAAAAAGGCCCGGACCACTATCTGAAGCATATAGATCGCGGTAAGGAGAGCCGAGATAAGCAATGCCCCTATGCCCAGGCACGCTATTGTATCTCCTGCATCCACGGCGGCCACAGCCAGATTATATTTACTGAGGAATCCGCAAAGGAGCGGAACTCCCATCAGTGAAAGGGAGCTTACGGTAAAGGCTCCGAATACTCCCGGCATGCGTCGTCCCAGTCCGTCCATCTCATATACATATTCCCTGCCGGTTCCGGCTATTACTGCTCCCGCACAAAAGAATGAGCATATCTTCATAACTCCGTGGAACAGCATATGTGTCAGCGCACCTGTCATTCCGAGAGGTGTCATAATAAGAGCCCCGAACAGGATATATGACAGATTCGATATCGTGGAATACGCCAGTCTTCTCTTTAAGTGTCTTTCCCTTACAGCCTGCGAACATCCGTAGACTATAGTGAACAGGGCAAATGCCATCGGAATATACTGCGCAAATGACCCCTTTAGAAGATCGGTCCCAAAGCTGTAATATGTGATCCTTAATATTGCAAATGCGCCGGCCTTTACGACCGCAACCGCGTGCAGCAGCGCGGTAACCGGGGTCGGTGCCACACCGGCCTTCGGAAGCCATGAAGACAGAGGAAATACTGCTGCCTTAACACCGAATCCGAAGAAGCCGAACAGATAAACGAGTCTCATAAGGTCTGCGGGCAATGACTGCATGGCGCCGGCTATTGTTCCCTCCGCTACCTCTACGGCATTTAGTGCACTGTTATAGTTAAGTATCCCGCCGAGCGCAAAATCCAGACTGTTACCGAAATTACTAAGGAACACCAGCGTAATGAATCCGAATCCCGCGCCTCCCAGGGAGTAGTAAAGGTAGGTTCTCGTGGCGAGTGTTGCTTCTCTGGACAGAGTAAAGATTATGAGCGGCACCGTGACCAGAGTCAGCATTTCATAAAATACATACATGGTCAGCAGATTCGATGCACATGCTATACCCAGAGTCACGCCGAATGTCATTGTGTAAAAACCGAAGAATGTCGATTCTTTGGCAGTGTTGTCACCTGCTTCATGCTTCATGTAATCAAACGCATACAATGTCGCGAACGGCCACAGGAATGATATCAATCCTCCGAATATGCTGCCCATTCCGTCGTATCCCAGTGTGATCGAGAACTTTGAAACAAAGGTCATGATATCGATGGGGTTCCGGGGTCGGTGCGTCATTATCACAAATGACAGGATCGATGTTGCAACGGTCAGCACTTCAGTATATATGCACATATATGAGCGTTTCTTAAATGGTATAAAGAATATCCCGATACTTCCGACTAAAGGCAGCATTACGAGTATCACATACCAGATATTAGAAATATGAGCACTCATAGCATCACCTCCGGAAACATTCCGATCAAAGCTGACAGTACTGTCAAAATGATCATGGGTATCAGCATCATAAGCGAAGGTTCCTTAGCAACAGTGTAGGCATGATATTTACTGCCTGCGCTGCCGGTAACCTCTGCTGTCAGTGCATCGGTTTCAAACTTATCTCCCGGCAAAAAAGCGTTGATAGAGATCGGGAGCAGATAACCCGCGGTCAACAATGCCGAAACAAGGAGTATCGCAGGTCCAAGGATACCAAATACGGGAACACCGGCTTTGAGCGCCCCGATGCACAGGAACCACTTGGAAGTAAATCCGCCCAGAGGCGGTATCCCGATAAGACCGAGGGACGCAATGGTAAAGCACCACATCATGACAGGCATCTTTTTGCCTATACCCCTCAATTCATCCACTCTGGTAGATCCCGTTATATAAATGATCGATCCTGCACACAGGAACAGAACACATTTTATGCATGCATGTGCGATAACGTGAAGGATCGCTCCTTTATATGAAACCGGATCCGTCATAAACAGTCCGAACAGGATATACGAGATCTGGCTGACCGTTGAATAGGCAAGTCTCTTTTTCAGAACCTTTTCCCGATATGCGAGCATTGAGCCCATAAATACGGTAATGAGGCTTAGGATAAGACATACTGTACGTATTCCGCAGCCTGCATAGTAATCGCTTCCGAAAACATAAAAGATGACTCTGATGATTCCGAGTACTCCGGCCTTAACTATGATTCCGGACAGTACTGCGGATGCAGGTGACGGTGCTACCGGATGCGCTGTAAGAAGCCATCCGTGCATGGGGAACATTCCGGCCTTGACCGAAAATCCCAGGATCATCAGCATAAGGGACAGTCTGATGACCGTACCCGGCGCGCTGTTTATGTCAATGATCCCTCCATATGAAAATGCGCATGTGGGATCTGATGAATATCTGTATACGAAATAAAGCCCAAAAAGAACCATATATGCACCGGCAAAGGAGTAGAACAGGTATTTAAGTGCAGCCATAAGTGCCTGTCTTGAACCGTTATGCAGAACAAGAGGAAATGACAGCAACGTCATAAATTCGTAGAACGCATAATACGTAAAGAGATTTCCCGCAAAGCACAGTCCCATCAACGCACCCGGCACCATCAGATAAAACCCGAAGAATCTCTTTACCGAATCTTCATGCTTCATATATTCAAACGAATAAAATCCGGCCAGCGTCCAGACAACAGCCATAACAAGAGCAAATATCCTGCCGGTATCATCCATGGCAAATCCGAGCTTTAATTCATCGTTAAGACTCAGTAATGTCACGCTCTCCTGCCCGGTAAATATCGTATAAAGGACCGCAGCAAGCCACACGGTCAGTATACTGCCCGTATAAATGCATATCTTCTTATAGTCAAGGATCCTGTCCCTGAGGATAAGAAGTATTGCTCCGGATACGATTGGAAGCAAGATCACAGCCGGTATCATGAGAACATCCTTATCCCCGTCCTTATCCATTCAAGGACGGTATTTGAACATACGCCGAGTGCTATGTTCAGTGTAACGAACAATATTATCGTGAATCCGTAGAGCTTTTCCTGTCTGAAAAGTATCACATCGTTTTCTTCAACCACGCCGTTGATACCCATTCTTTTTGTGGAAGGTACGGTATTTGTAGCCACGTCAGCCTGAGCCCTGTTGGCTCCGAGCTTATCAAGAGGCATATATATCCTGATGACTGTCTTCATGAAGTAGATGGCATTTAAAATGGTGCTGACACCCAGGACTATAAGTGCCGGCAACATCTTGCGGTATGAGAGGGATACTGCAGCATCCATGAACTGAAGTTTGCTGATGAATCCCGAAAACAGCGGGATACCGACCATGGAAAGCGATCCCGTCAGAAATCCTATCCCGGCTATCCTGTTCCTATGGGCCGAACCCGTCAGATCTACGAAATGCCTTGATCCGTGTGATACATCCGTCAGGCCTATAGCGGAGATAAACAGCATTGATTTCGTAGCGGCATGTGACAGTATATGGAATATCGAGGCGACCATTCCTGCCGTTGTGCCCATTCCAAAGCCCATATAGATATATCCGATCTGCGCTATTGATGAAAAGGCTATCATACGCCTGATATCATTCTCCCTTATCGCGCTCATCGAACCGCTTATCATGGCTATAAGTCCGAACACGAAAAGAACATTCAAAAGTTTTGATGCCTTTATGATGTCAAAGCCGATAACTCTGTAGAATATCTTTATCAGCAGGAATATGTAGCCCTTTGATACCAGACTCGAGAGTATTGCCGCCGACGAAACCGTAGAATAACCGTATGCATCGGGCAGCCAGCTGTGGAACGGGAAAAGAGCACTCTTGATCGCCAGACCGGTTGTAAGCAGAGCTATCGTTACAACGAGCGGGATCAGGTTTTCTCCCGAGGTATAAATCTGTTCCACTGATTCTTTGATATTGCTCATCAGCAGATGACCTGTAATATCATAGGTCATCATTATTCCAAGGAGCAGCAATCCTGACCCGAGAAGCGACATGATCATGTATCTGACACCTGCCTCTATGGTCCGTCCGTTTTCCCTTATCACAATGATCCCACACGCGGATATGGTGTTTATCTCAACAAATACGTATGCGGTAAAAAGGTCGTTGGTATATACGAGCGCCAGCAGTGAGCTAAAAAGCAGATTCAGAAATACGTAGTAGAGGAATTCCTTGTCAGTGGCCACTTCATCCTTCATCTTTTGGCGTCCGCCCCAGATCGAGAGCATCATGATGATGCTGAAAAAAAGGGCCATTCCGGATTCAAGAACTCCGAATCTTATCTCATTACCGAAGGGTGCAGGAAATACACCCATCACATAGACTGTATAATTGCCGTTAGCAATACACCAGGCAAAGGTAATGAGCGACAGTGCAAAAACAACCAGTACCAGAACGGTATTAAGGAGTCTCGCAGACCTGCCCTTTAAGCCGGAGCTTACGATGGCTGCGAACATGCAGATCAATATGGAGATTGCTGGAAAATTCCGGACAAAATCCATCAAAGCCCCTCCTTCTTAAGTTTCATCGATATCTCATCGAGGTTTAAGGTGTGATATCTCTTATAGAGCCTTATCGTCAGCGAAAGCATGAGGGCCGTAACCGATACAGATACTACGATACCCGTCAGCACGAGTCCCGAAGGAATGGGATTTATGTACTTTTCAGTGCTCGTTATGCCGTCAACGACAATGGGCGCAACATGCCCCCGGATATATCCTTTTTCCGCAAGGAAAAAATACATACCCGAATCCATTATATTAAGACCGATTATTTTTTTGATCAGGTTAGGCTGGAGCAGCAGATTGCCGAATCCTATGGAAAATAGGATCAGTGCTATCGCTTCCGTGTAATTAGCCAGCAGATTGGGTCCCATCAAGGCCTCCCTTTACAGTCCTCCCCTTCTGAAGAGGGCATAAAATGCATACATGGTGCAGGCAACCTCTATCCCGACCGCAATATCGATGGGAAGTATGATACCTCCCGACAGGATATGGCCGGGTATTCCCAGAGGAATATGATTGGCTATGCCGTTTGCACCCGTTATATAAAAATACGATCCGATCAGCCCGTACATGCACAAAGCCGTGATCTTGGCGATCTTGTATACCGTCTCGTTAAAAAACTTCTGCGTGGTTTTGAATCCGAACGCACTCACAAAGAGAATGAGTCCGGCACCCATGATGGCACCTCCCGAGAATCCTCCTCCGGGAGAGAGCTGTCCGTTAAGTATGATATATATTCCGAATATAAAAATGATGGGGCACAGAACCTTGGCCGTTATCTGAAGGATATCGTCCTTTTTAGGCTCATACTTGGAATCCGTGTCCGCACCGCCTTTTAATACCTTTTCATCTATAAGGAGCATGCACATCACGCAGCATGTGGCTATAAAGAGCACGTTAGTCTCTCCGAAGGTGTCAAATGCTCTGTAGGTCAGGATGATCCCCGATACGATATTCGTGGCTCCGGTTTCGCCAAGTCCGTTCTCGACATACCTTTTAACGACCTCACTGGAGTTTGCGGGAGTCCCCGGATCGCCTACGGGAGGCAGATACGATACCGTAAATGTCAGCGCCAGTGCCAGTGCCACGCAAAATAAGATAGCTGCTATGCGATACACCCACCTGAATATCTTTAATTCCCTGTTGTTCGCTATATCATAGACGGCATATCTGACTTTGGCCTTCTCGATATTGTGCTCCATGGGAGTAGGTTCCTTTTTGATATGATCCTCATAGGAGCGCTTCATCTTAAGGTGGCTGTAAAGAATATCGTTCTCGCCGTCAAGCCAGCTTCTAAAGCCTGATTTTCTGACAGGCTTTTCATCGTTTACGACAACTCCGGGCGCGGAGGATTTCAGCATTTCATTTATCTCATCCTGAGTCATGTGATATCCTCCTTTTCTTCACTGCTTTCCATATTCTCTATGTCGTCTTCGACGGATTCACCCTCTTCCTCTGGATTGTTAAGGACACCATGGATCTTTTTGAGCGTTACAAAAAACAGTATACTGGTAACTCCGGCTCCGACAGCCGCTTCGGTTATAGCAAGGTCGGGAGATTCAATTATCACCCATACGATACTCATCACCAGGCTGTATGCCATAAAAATGAGCACGGAATTAAGCAGGTTCTTTGAAAAAGTAACCGAGATAGCGCATACGATAAGGATCGCAAGGAGAATATACATGAACAGGCTGTTATTCATACTCATCCTCCTCTGTCATTTGTTTGCTCAGATCCTCACCTATCTGAACATCCACATACTTGTTTATCTCTTCGTCGGTCACGGCCTCCAGTCTGCTTATCAAATGCGATGCCGTGGGAGATGCAAACCACAGGAACAAAATAACGAGCAGGAGTTTTGCGGAAATAAAATGAACCCCGCATATGAGTACCAGCCCGAACAGACATATGAAAATACCCAGAGTATCACCCATGCCTGCAGCATGCATCCTGTTAAGGGTATATTTGTACTTTACAAACCCTACCAGTTCGAATATGAAAATGATGATCCCGATGATCAGAAGTATCAGCCCGAGGATCGTGCTTACAGCGCTAATTATTCCCATCCGGCTGTTCCTCCTTTTTCTTTTCTTCGGCATGTTTCTTTTCGTAATATACCCCGAGGTACACCTTACAAAGAACAACCACGGCCAGGAACGATATCATCGCATAAAGAACACAGATATCCGCCAGATATCCTTCCTTGTTCTTGATCGCCAGTATGGCGATTATCACCATTACCATCGTGCCCATCATGTTGACACTGACTATGCGGTCAGGAACCCTGGGTCCGATGACTGCCCGAAGCAGACATACCAGGACCATTATTGCAAGTATTACGAGCAGAACAGACAGCACTTTGTCGGTAAACAATGATAAAGTCATGCCCTGCCTCCTTTGCCGATCTGCTCCATCTTAAGGAGTATCCTTTCAAAAATAAAATCCCCGTCATCCTCTATGGCCAGTGATTCATCGATTGCGTGAATGATGAGTTCGTTTCCTGAAAGGCCTATAGTGATGGTCCCGGGGGTCAATGTGATGGAATTGGCCAGAAGCGTCCTGCAGAGTCTGCTCTCCAGCCTCGTATTCATCCGTATTACTACAGGATGAAGTTCATATTCCTGTTTGATGATAATGTATTTGGCCATGACGAGATTGGCCTTGATGATCTCTCCTATCAGAACGAGACAATAGTATATGAAGTACGGCAGGCACCTCATAAGGACCAGGTCTCTTTTGACGGAAAAATGCATAAACCTGCAGATAAATGCATACATTGCCAGTGATACCAGCAGTCCGAATATAACTATTTCAAATGTAAGCTGCCCGTTGAATACTATCCACAGGACAAAAAACAGTAAAAACATAAATGTATTATACCACTTCGTATAAAAAAATACACAGAGGGCAACACTCCTTGGTATCACCCTCTGCTAATCTGAGATAATGGTGATCCGGGACAGAAAGAACAGAAATTTCAGAATATCAGATTCAACCCATCAACAGTTAATCAAGACACGGCGGGACCATTATCACAAATATCCGGTTATTGCCTTCAAACATTGAAATCCGGTCGAAACGACCACAAGAAAAAATGAAATGTTCGATGCGGCTATATTAGCACAGCAATTTTATACGTGCAATACCTGATCTTAAATTTTTTTAATTTTTTTTTTTGTAAAAGGGGTTAATTAATCTTAAGCAGGTGCCGATAAAATAATCGTAACAATATAATTCCGTATTTTCCAAATACGGTGCACCATTACCACGGAGGGTAAAGATATGAATGTAAACGGAGTTACAGGTGTAGACGCTTACAGCGCATATCAGGCCGGTGCCGCATATGTCAAAAAAGAAGACCCTGCCAAAAAGGCAGAGCCCGACAATTCGGTAGCAGCTGTATATGAACCGTCTTCCGATCAGGAAGCTGTAAGTGAATCTTCCAGGAAAGCTTATGCCCCCAACGAAGAACTGATAGCCAAGATGAAAGCTGATGTTGAGCAAAGAACCGCTCAGCTCCGCAGTCTTGTTGAAAAGATCATTCTTCACCAGGCAGAAAAGGGAAGCAGTATCTTCGATTTCCTCGGTAAAGAATACTCGGCTGAGGATATCGCCCAGGCTAAGGAAGATATTTCCGAAGACGGATACTGGGGTGTCAAGCAGACATCACAAAGGATCCTTGATTTTGCGGTAGCGTTGACCGGCGGAGATCCGGACAAGATCGAAGAAATGCGCTCCGCATTTGAAAAGGGCTACAAAATGGCGGAAGAAACATGGGGAGGAGAACTTCCCGATATTTGCAAACAGACATATGATGCCGTGTTTGCCGGATTCGACAAAATGGCCGAAGAGGCCGGACTATAGATCGACCATATTATTTTCCCATATCTTTTTAGATGATGGGAAAAACCAAAAACTTCCCGTTATCTAAAGAAAAGGCCTGTCCCGATCGGGGCAGGCCTTTAAGTGTTTTATATGATGATCTTTATTCCTCTTCAGGTGCATTCTTAAGCATGATATTTGCCAGTATTCCGAGAATGAGTGCGGCTGCAACCGATGTCAGTGTAACGGCACCGAATGAAACCGTGAGTCCTCCGATACCTGCTATCAGGATTATCGAAACTACGAAGAGATTCTTATTCTTGTTAAGGTCTATGTTCTGAACCATCTTAAGTCCGGATACGGCGATGAATCCGTAAAGTGCCATGCAGACACCACCCATTACACAGCTGGGGATCGAATTAACGAAGGCTATGAAAGGAGCGATGAACGAAATGATGATCGCGCCTACAGCTGCAGCGATAATGGTGTAAACCGATGCATTCTTGGTAATGGCCACGCATCCTATTGATTCACCGTATGTTGTATTGGGGCATCCTCCGAAGAATGCGCCTACCATTGAACCTATTCCGTCGCCGAGGAGTGTCCTGTGAAGACCGGGCTCTTTAAGCAGATCTCTTTCTATGATCGAAGATATATTTTTATGATCAGCTATATGCTCGGCAAATACTACAAACGCTACAGGAATGTATGCAACGGCAACCGTTCCGATGTAGGCTCCGTTGATCTCGGAAAATCCGCCGGCAGCCGTAATGAATGTGAACGAAGGTGCTACGATAAATGTCTTTAATGAAACGCCGCCTTCAACGAGTGCCTTAAAGGGAGCAAAGTCAACCACCTTAAGCGCATCGATACCTGCTGCATTTCCTATTATCGTAAAGATCAGAGATGCTGCATATCCTGCGAGTATTCCGTATATAAAAGGAATGAGTTTGCCGCTCTTTTTGCCATATGCGGAACATGCCATGGTCACGCCCAAAGTAATGAGGCCACAGATAAGTGCTACATGGGGGCTGGCTACAGACGCGCCCTCAGCGCTCTTTAATCCGCCCGATGTGATATCGCCTACAGCATTACCTGCCAGGGACAGTCCGATGATGGCAACCGTGGGTCCTATTACTACCGAAGGCATCAGTTTATTTATCCAGTTAACTCCCGCAGCCTTGACGATGACAGCGATGACAACGTAAACGAGGCCTGCGAATATAGCACCGATTATGAGTCCCAAAAATCCCAGGGCAACTGATGCGGCACCTGCAAAAGCCGCGCTCATTGAACCTATAAACGCAAAAGAAGAGCCGAGGAATACGGGACTTTTACGATTGGTAAACAATACATATACCAATGTTCCGCATCCGGCTCCGAACAGTGCAGCTGCTGAGCTCATGCCGTTTCCGATGATGATCGGTACGACCAGTGTAGCTGTCATGATAGCCAGTAACTGCTGGATCGCAAATACCAGAAGAGGTCCGAATTTGACCTTGTCTTCCACCTGATAAATGAGTTTCATGATTCTCCCTCCATACAATCATATTTCCGGTGTCAGGGTGTTTTATCCATAATCCCTGATCAGATATACCAAGAGTGACTATACCATATCTTGTGGTAGGCTGTAAAGGCACAAAAGTACTAAAAATGGCTAAATATCAAGCTTTCTAGTTATGTAAATCTAGATATCCATAACTATATCTTGTGTTATTGTGTCAAGAGACCTCGTATGATAAAATGAATTTCGGATAGTTCGTTTCTTTGTATCCAAATCATCACGGAAAGGAATTCTTTTTTATGGAAAACATCAAAAACAGCAATGTTTTTATTCTTGATCACCCCCTCATTCAGCACAAGATATCTCTTCTCAGAGATTCAAATACCGGAACCAACGAATTCCGCAAGCTCATCGAAGAGATCGCCATGCTGATGGGTTACGAAGCATTAAGGGATCTGCCTTTAAAGGAAGTTGAGATCGAAACTCCCATTGAAAAGTGCGTGACGCCCATGATCGCAGGCAAAAAGCTCGCGATAGTACCGATACTCCGTGCGGGACTCGGAATGGTCGGCGGAATATTAAACCTCGTTCCAACCGCCAAGGTCGGACATATAGGTCTTTACAGAGATCATGAGACACACGAGCCTCACGAATATTACTGCAAGCTTCCCGAGCCCATCGATCAGAGGACCATCGTAGTTCTCGATCCGATGCTCGCCACAGGAGGTTCAGGAGCCGAAGCCGTTGATTTCATAAAACAGCACGGCGGTAAGAACATCAAGTTCATGTGCATCATAGCAGCACCCGAAGGATTAAAGAGACTGAGCGAAGCTCATCCGGATATCCAGATATTCGTTGGTCACCTCGACAGATGTCTTAACGAAGATGCTTATATCTGCCCGGGACTCGGTGATGCCGGAGACAGAATATTTGGAACCAAATAAACCCGAATGGTCCACCGGGACGGGGTTCCTAGTCCATTTTGGGTCCACCGGGACGGAATGGTCCTCGGGGACGGGGTCCCTGGTCCATTTTGACTGTCATATATCTTCCGCCTTAGGGCGGAAGATTTTTGTAAATAACCCTCTGTTTCAGGAGAAAATATATGCGTAAAAAAGTAACTGCCACAGTGATCAGCCAGCGCAGGATAGCAGACGGAATATATGATATGTGGATAAAAACCGATCTAGCAATGTATGCTCATGCAGGACAGTTCGTCGGAGTCTATACCAAAGACCCATCAAAACTTCTGCCCCGCCCCATCAGCATATGTGAGATATCCGATGACTTTAAGTCCATGAGACTGGTCTACAGGGTAAATGGTGAAAGCAGCGGTACAGCCGACATCAGCACCCTGGAGGAAAACGATACCGTAAAGATATTGGGAGTCCTCGGTAACGGCTATGAATTCATCAAGATATTCGGAGAAGATCTAAGTGGTGCAACAGATGTTGTTTTAATGGGCGGTGGTATCGGAATTCCGCCAATTTTGCAGCTATCTAAGGAATTACACGCTCACGGGATCAAACATACCGTTATTGCTGGCTACCGCGACAGCCAATTGTTCCTAAATCGAGATTTAGCAAAGTACGGAACCCTTGAAATTGCTACGGAAGATGGTTCTATCGGTGTAAAGGGAAATGTCCTCGATGTGGTTGCCGAAAAGAAGATAAATACAGGTGTTATACTCGCGTGTGGGCCTCTTCCCATGCTCAGAGCTATCAAAAAATACGCAGAATCGTCAAATAACAACCGTAATGTTAAGGCCTATATCTCCCTTGAAGAGAGAATGGCATGCGGTGTCGGTGCCTGCCTTGGATGTGTATGTAAAACAACGCACAAAGACGATCATTCTAACGTTAATAACACAAGAATCTGTACGGACGGACCGGTTTTTGACAGCGCCGATGTGATGATCTGACATCCGAATGATTTGAGGGATTGTAAAAGCGCAGTTGCTATGTAATCCCGGATATCTTCAATACAATATAGAATAATAAGGAAAAACATGAACACTACAGTCAAAATCGCAGGAATCGAACTTAAAAACCCCGTCATGAGTGCCTCTGGAACCTTCGGATCCGGTATGGAATACGAGGAGTTTGTGGATCTTAATAAGTTAGGCGCCGTTGTTACAAAAGGCGTATCGAACATTCCCTGGGAAGGAAATCCAACACCCAGAGTTGCAGAAACCTACGGCGGTATGTTAAATGCCATAGGATTGCAGAATCCGGGACTTGATGTATTTGTAAAAAGGGATATCCCG
>JAILAN010000141.1 GCA_024681595.1 Lachnospiraceae bacterium | reverse complement strand
CTTAGTTCGGGATCTATCAGAGAAAAGACACCCGTGATCTCATCCATCTTGCATATTTCAAGAACCACGTCCATATACCCCGGCACGTTGATCCTCGGAACTATATGATATGAATCCGCATCATAGATAGCAGGCGCGAGGTTGGAACAGTCCGTCGCTATTATCCGGCCTTTATTTCTTATTGTTTCCTTAAATGCCTGAACGACCTTGTTCCGTGTTCCGGCTGAAAGTATCAGAATATTAGTCATAAAACGATTATATCAGATTTTGACCAAAATACCATTATGGTGTATTCTAAAGTAGGTAAAAAATGTCCGTTTGAAGAAAGAATATGTACACATTTCACGAGCTGAAAAAGGCCGCTAAGAAAAACGATACAGATGCCGCTAAAAAGACGAAGGTTGCCATTCTGGGGAACAGTGCAACCCAGTTTTTTGCAACAGCGATACTGGGCTATGCAAATCTTGAAAACCTGCCTGTAGAAGTGTTTGACGCGGATTATAACCAGATAGACGCACAGCTTATAGACAGCGGTTCTGAAACCTATGAGTTCAAGCCGGATTGTATCATCCTGTATCTTGCAACCGAGAAGATATACGAAGAGTTCCTGGATCTTGCACTAGCCGTAAGAAGCGATTTTGCGGAAACTCTTATGCATAAGATCGAAGGCTGGTGGGATCTCATCGCCCGGAATGCCGTCTGCAGGATAATACAGCCCAACTTTACCGAAATAGAGGATAATGCTCTGGGACAATATTCTTCAAAGGTTAAGAGCAGCTTTTCATTTCAGATCCGTAAACTCAACTATCTTCTGGAAGAGAAGATGTCCGAACGAAACGACATATATCCGGTCGATCTTCTGTCGATCCAGAGCCGCCTTGGAAAACACGTCTTTTATGACGGATCGCTTTATTACAATGCCAAAATGGCGATCAGCCTTGATGCACTTCCGTGTGCTGCTAAGGCAGTTACGGATGTATTGAAAGCCATGAACGGTAACATCAAAAAGTGCGTGATCTGCGATCTTGATAACACCCTTTGGGGCGGCATCATAGGCGATGACGGAATGGGCGGGATAGAGATAGGAGAGCTCGGCCGAGGCCATGCTTTTACCGATCTTCAAAGATATTTAAAACAGCTTAAAGAGTGTGGCATTATTCTTGCGGTATGCAGCAAGAACAACGAGGATACCGCAAAGGAGCCGTTTGAAAAGCATGAAGAGATGGTGCTTAGGCTTTCTGATATATCCGTATTTGTAGCCAACTGGGATGACAAGGCTTCAAACATTAAGCTAATACAGGAAACACTGAACATCGGAATGGATTCCATCGTGTTCCTCGATGATAATCCGTTTGAGAGAAATCTAATAAGACAGATGATCCCGGACATCGAAGTTCCCGAACTCCCTGAGGATCCTGCGCTCTATCTTGAATATCTTCAGGAGCAGAATTACTTTGAGACGGTGTCATTTACCGGAGTATCCTCTGACAGGACAGCACAGTATCAGGCCGAGTTTGAAAGAAAGCAGGCAGAAAAGACCTTTGAGTCGATAGATGACTATCTTAAGAGCCTCGAGATGAAGGGCAGTGCAAAGCCGTTTGAAGAAGTGCGCTATGCCCGTATCGCTCAGTTGACCCAGCGCTCTAACCAGTTTAACTTAAGGACCGTAAGGTATACTGAGGATGAGATAGCCCGTATCGCTTCGAATGATAAGTATCTTACTCTCTACTATACACTTGAAGATAAATACGGTGACCATGGACTCGTTTCGGTAGTCATCATGGAAAAGATATCCGACAAGGAACTCTTTATAAACACATGGCTAATGAGCTGCCGTGTACTAAAGCGCGGAATGGAAGAGTTCATAGTGAATAAGATATTTGAGACCGCAAAATCTGGCGGCTTTGAGAAGATTAAAGCAGAATATATACCGACAGCAAAGAATAAAATGGTCAAAGATATATATGATACATTCGGTTTTACGGTAACAGGCGAGGGTAAGTACGAGATGAATGTCGGTGATTACGAACCCAGACATGTATATATAGACGATATAAAATGATAAAAAGCAGCCCGGATCCGTAAATAACGGATCAGTGAGCTGGATATGAAAAAACAGAGAAGGGACAGGGCTTATGACAAGAGAAGATATTTTGGAGCAGGTTACACAGATCTTAAGAGATGAATTCGAAGATGATGAGCTTGAAGTGACCGAAGAGACCACGGCAGCAGATGTCGAGGACTGGGATTCGCTCGCGCACATCAGCCTTATCCATGAGGTTGAGCAAAATTTCGACATCAAGTTCACCCTTGGAGAGATCCAGGATTTTCAGAATGTCGGGGAGATGATAGACTCTATAGAGGTTCATCTCGGTCAGGCGTAAGGAAATATCATGAACAGTTATTCGTTTGACGAACTGGATATTGGACATGAGGAATCATTTTCAGTCACGGTTACCGAAGAAATGATGGCGGATTTCCTTAAGATCACGGGAGACGTAAATCCGCTTCACAACGATGAGGACTTTGCAAAGAAAAAAGGATTTGATTCCAGAGTTGTATACGGGATGCTCACGGCATCATTTTTCAGCACACTTGCCGGTGTTTATATTCCGGGCGAAAAATGTCTCATTGAAGAAGTGAATTATAAATTCACAAAACCTGTCTACATCGGTGATGAACTTACAGTTTCAGGTAAGATT
>JAILAN010000111.1 GCA_024681595.1 Lachnospiraceae bacterium | reverse complement strand
CGCACAGCATATTTGAATACTGACTTCATTAAGACGACCATGTCGGCGATATATCGGGGAGCAAAACCTGCCTGTTGTTTCTCAGAAATGAAGGAATAAATGCAATCTGCTGTAATTTCACCAACAGGTAAATCACCAAAGGCGGGTAAGATATGCTTATTTGCCTTCATAATATAGTTCGCAGCTGTGGATTCCTTCACTCGATGAATAATGCTACGATGCCATTCAGAAAAGAGATCAGTCATTGTCAAGTCGCATATGCCTTGAGGATGATTTCTCTGTTTGATTGCCTGTACTCGTTCAATGCATTGCTCTTTGGTACGAGCAAGAACGTACAAAAACGCTCTTTTTCCGTCACTTCTTTTGCCGTTGGGGATACGACTCTCGAATCTACCGTCTTTTCTTAAATATAAATTCATATTATATCCTCCAGTTTCTCCTCATTGTTGATTTTATATCAATTTCAATCCACAGTATAATTATTTTCTCGACACAATTCTGCAAAACCTCTTGATTTTTTTGACAGATTGTGCTATACTTAATGTAGATTATTTTATAGTTCAAGTCAAGTGTTTATCAAAGTGCGAAACATAGGTTCTTTATCATGAAAATGCTATAACCCTTCGCAAAATAAGCACTTTTACGCAATTTCAGATGGTTGCAGCCATATCGTTATATCAGCGATGTGGCTTTTTCTATGCCCTGTGGATTTATAGTTTTAAGATATCCGATATAAGACCGCACTTTGATCTTACACTTTGGGTATCAGTATCATATATTACTCAAATTTCAAGATAATAGCAAGATATAAAAGCACCAGATATAAGGGCAATCTATAGCCTCATATCTGGTGATATTAGGTGTGTGGAGAGAACATCAACGGTGGTTATAACGGAAAGTGTCCGTCAGGCACATCTGCCTGCTCCTGTAATAACGGAAAACCTCCGTCACGTCTTACAAGCGTTCCTCACGCCTCACAACGGAAAATAGCCGTCAATAAAAAAGCGGCTGTGGAAATCACTCCACAACCGCTAAAACGGAAATTTTCCGTCAGTCTATAGGTTTCTTCCCAATCAGCCCAATCACAGCACTATCTTCACTATACGGATACAGCTCCTTAACATGGTCAAATATCCGCTGCCATGACTCCGCAGGCTCCTCACTGTAGGCACTCGTCACAAAATCATACCCCCAGATCTTCTCCGGAGGGAACATCACGGATACGCTCATGCCATACTCAGAGCCTTTCTTGTTCTTGCGTCGCTGAAAGTCTGTGATGACAAGATATAGCTGCATTTGCAGTCCTGTGATGATGCCAGGATAGTTCTTCAGGCCGCCTTTGCCGAAGCCCGCCATCCTCTTCAGCTCGGTCGAGAGAATCTCATCCTGCTTCCATACCATATCACCGTTGCTGTCCTCGCCGATATAATAGTCCATGATGACCTTCTCACGGTAAGTTGCAAGTCCGTCCTCATAGCGGGAATCAAAGTCATAGCCGTTGCGCCGATAGTTTGCAAAGTATGGCAGCCATTCCTTGCTGATAAATCCTGCCTTACCGCCGAAGAACTTACCATAGGCGACCTCATGGCTTGCAGCGATGATCTCACGCCATTTCCACGGATCCTGCTCTTTGTCGCCCGTCTACCAGTAATCCGGTGAGACGTGTTCTTCCGCCGAGAAACTTGTGATATCATTAGCGAACAACGGCAGGAAGCCTATCTCATTTACCCAATTCACAAGTTCCTGCCATGTGCGTATCCTATATGGATCATCCCAAGACAAGCCCCTCATGATCCATGTTCCGTTTTCATTTGCCATGTAAAGCAATCACATCCTGCTCAGTTGCTTTCTCACCCATGCACTCTCAAGCACATCATAGATATACTGATTGGGCGTACCTTCTTCAAAATACTTGCTGTTGTCGCCACCGAGCATCTCAACCGCAAACGCTCCGACCGCTCTGGATCTCGACTGACCGGCATAGCAGTGAACTAAAAGCGTGTCGGCAACCTTCCTGCGCTTTTCGATCGTCTTTGCGTCCGGACGCTCCAGCCCGCGGATCTTCTGTGTAGCGGTCAGCCCGTCCATTTCCGGCATACGGACATCCATGAGGATCGCATCATAATAGCCTTCATCGCTCTCAGAGAACATCTTTACAGCCTCCGCACCGTTCTTTGCCCGTTCAGATACAATGTCTTTCAGCTCAAGAAGGTCACCCAGTATCTCAGCATTCTGCTCGACATCCTCAGCCGTAAGTATCCTGCGTCCTGCGAGTATATCCTCCGTGGAGCCTTCATTGACAGCGCCAAGCCCTTCAGGAAGTCCGATGCCGCGGTTATCTGCGGTGCTGCGGTCTGATCTTGCAAGCTTCACGGTAACAGTAAATACAGAGCCGACACCTTTTTCGCTCTCTACACGGATCTCGCCGTTCATCATTTCAACGAAGTTCCTGGTGATAGCCATTCCGAGACCGCTTCCTCCGTATCTGTTCGTGGTGGTCACATCCTCCTGGGAAAAGCTTTCAAAGATTTTCGGAATAAACTCCTTTTCCATACCGATACCGGTATCCTCCATGATAAACCGGAGAGTGCACATATCGTCAGTCTGCGCAGTCTGTTCTACCATGAGCTTTACGCTGCCCGGTGTCTCGGTGAACTTTACGGAATTGCCAAGAATGTTGATGATCACCTGTTTGAGCTTCATATCATCGCCGATATAATAATCACTGATCTCTCCGACTATGATGCAGTCATAATTGAGCCCTTTGTCCTGACATTGCCCGTTGATGATGATGTTGATCTGATCGAGAAATTCACGGAAAGAGAACTCCTCGTTTTTCAGGATCATACGTCCGGACACGATGCGGCTCATGTCAAGGATGTCGTTGATCAGTCTGAGCAGGTGATCGGCGCTGCACCCGATTTTTCCAGGTATTCTCTTGTCCTGGGAGGAAGATCAGGATCACGGAGCGCAATATTTTCAAGACCAATGATCGCGTTCATGGGAGTTCTGATCTCATGGCTCATATTGGAAAGAAAACTGGTGTTTGCCGTGCTGCTTTTTTCT
>JAILAN010000103.1 GCA_024681595.1 Lachnospiraceae bacterium | reverse complement strand
GTAGAAGATGATGAATACTGATTCATAATACAGGCGTCGACAGACATGTTTTCACACGCCGACGCCATTTTATTATGAATCCACCAGACTTCTTGCCCATATTCCGCTCTTTAGAAGGATCGTTCCGATTATTACCTTGATAACATCCGCACTCAATACTATCGCATACACGGTTATGGCACTTAATGTGGTGTAGTTTGCCAGTATGAATGATAAAGGAACGGCAAATACCCACATGAATCCGCTGTCGAAAAGGAACGTTACAAATGTTTTGCCCCCTGAACGGATGGCAAAATAGGTTGAATGCAGGTAGGCTCCAAGCGGCATCATTACAGCCGAGACCCTGATCATGTTTCCGGCCAGTATCTTGACCTCATCATAGGTTTTGTATATATTCGGGAACAAAGGTCCGGCCAGAAACATAACAGCGCCTATGACTACTGTTATCGAAGTAGAAAATGCAATTATCCTGTAGGCGGTCAGTTTACCCTCTTCAACTTTGCCTGCTCCGAACAGCTGTCCGACCAGAATAGCAACCGAATCCCCCAAAGCTATAAATATGATATTGAAAACATTGCTTATGGTAACACTTATATTCATGCCGGCAACGACTGCCAGTCCTCTGGTCGACAGACATGCATTCTGTGTCGTCACACCAAGTGACCACATAGTTTCATTCATCATCAGAGGAAGTGCCAGCAGGATAACCTTACCAAGGAGCTTCCCGGGAACCTTAAAGCTCCTGTATGTCCCCTCAAAGTACGGCATCTTTTCAAGATGTGTATGTGAGTAGATGGCAACGATAAACAGCTGAACGAACCTTGATATCACGGTTGCGATCGCAGCGCCGACCACTCCGAGCACCGGCGCACCGAACTTGCCGAATATCAGGATGTAGTTAAGTATCAGATTAATGAAAACCGCTGCAACGGATGCCTTCATCGGCAAAGCGGTCTCTCCCGATTCCCTGAGCGTTGATGAATACGAAAACTCTATAGCCAGCGGGATCTGGCCTATCAGCATTACCTTAAGGTAGTCTCTTCCATACCGTAATGTTGCCTCGAGATCTCCGCTTTCCGAGCCCTCATGAAGAAACAGCGATATCAGGGTATCCCCGAATATTGATAATATTCCGATCGCTATTATCAGAATGATAGTGCTGATCACCAGCTTTATCCTAAAGGTATCCCTGACTCCCTTATAGTCACCCTTGCCGTAATACTGGGCACCTATGACTCCTGCACCGGATGTTGCACCGAACAGCATCAGCATAACGATAAAAAGCAGCTGATTCACGATTGAAACTCCGGACATCTGCTCCGTACCGACGCGACCCACCATGATGTTATCCAGCATTCCGACGAAGTTAGTTATACCGTTCTGCAGCATTATGGGCACAGCAATAAGAAGGACTTTTTTGTAAAAGTCCTTCTCACCGATCAGATCCTTTATTCTGAATTTGTTTCGAGTAGTACTGCTTTCCATGATCTATTACAAATACTAGGATTTTGCGACGATCTCCGTACCCTTTCCGCTCTTGAATATGGAATCGGACGGTACAACACCGCGTACCGATGATGTAGGATATACGTTTGTATGTGAACCTATAACGGTTCCGGGATTAAGGACACTGTTGCATCCGACCTCAACGAAATCGCCGAGCATAGCTCCAAACTTCTTAAGGCCTGTTTCTATCTGCTCTCCGTTGGCCCTTACAATTACCAGCGTCTTATCAGACTTGACATTTGATGTTATTGAACCGGCTCCCATATGAGACTTGAATCCGAGGACCGAATCTCCAACATAGTTATAGTGAGGAACCTGAACGCCGTCTGAAATGATAACGTTCTTAAGCTCAACGGAGTTACCGACAACACATCCGTTACCGACAAGTGCGCTGCCTCTTATAAAGGCGGCCTGTCTGACCTCTGTATCCTCACCTATGATGCAGGGCGAGCCAAGATATGCCGAAGGGAATACCTTGGCTGACTTTGCAACCCAGACTCCCTCTGACGGGTTATCATATTTTTCAGGATCGAGCGTCGGTCCGATCTCCAGTATTATACTTTTTATATCTTTAAGTATCTCCCAGGGATATGTTACCTTTTCAAGATAGGGCCATGCGAGAGTATGACCTGGTTCAAAAAGTTCCGATACCTTAAGCTGTATGTCTGCCATATTATTTTCCTCCATAGGGATTATTTAAAAACTCATTATATAATAACACACTATTACTCTTCTTAACACTCCGGGGCAAAATGGACCACTAACCCCGTCCCCAGGGCTCAGCGGCAAATATGTTTATTCATTCATGCTTTAGTCAGCAGATTATCAGCAACTTTCTTTACCAGTTCTAGAGGATAGTTGCAAAAGTCCACAATCTCCTCGACTGTTTTGCCACGGCGAAGCATTTCAGAGATTTTTTCCAAATCTCTATCAGCCTTTCCTTCTTCTCTTCCTTCTTCTCTTGCATCCATAATAATGGTCATCTCTTTCATATACTGCGACCTCCAAATCTCATTCTTCCTGCCTTTTTCCACGGCAGAATCTATTCTTCTTGTCAGATCTGTATCCGCCCTACCTGTTTCAACATATTCGTACAGGCTATTAAGATCATCCGACAGATCATTTCCTCTATAGGTACAATTGTAAAATACCTTCGTGGTCTTATCTCCAAGTACTATCTCGGAGTCTTCTTCACATCTCTCTCTGAAGGTATACTTACTCAGGCCCTTTTTATACGGATCAAATGTGCATATAAAAACCACGTTGCTTTCAGGGAGTTTTTTGTACGAGTTGCCTTTGTTCATATAATCTGTGTCAATGGCACTTTGATAAAAACGTGTCCTTAAAGGCAATTGATAAAACTCCAATGTCTTATTGTTCAGATTCTGCATCTCTGCATCATAAACAGTACCTTCAGAGTCCTCGCTATATAATACATCAAGTCTTATCGGTTTTCCATCCGACACATATTTGAACTCACGCTGTGTCTGCACCTCCGTTAGCTCACCTACCGGTCGTTGCAGAAGACACTCAAGCACCTCCCGGCAGAGTTCCCTGTCCTCCATAACCTTACCAAACATGAAATCATCTCTGAATCCAAGTTCTTCGTACTCCTTTTGTTTACTCATTTGTTTCTCCTTTCATTACTTTTTCCGGCAGAAACAAGGTAAACATAGTTTTTTCATATGTCATCTTCAGTTCCTGCCTATTATTTGTTGGATTTATAAGCAGGAATTTCAGATATTACTCAGAAGAGATTTATAGATGGCTGATGCCTTAGATCAAAAATGCTGCTTATGCAAAAATAATAACACAATTCATATAAAAAAACAGCAATATAAATACCGATACATCTGATTCTTTTTAATACTATGCAGATGCCGCTTTGCATACCACAGTAAAAAACTGCCATACCAAACAATTGGCATGGCAGTTTATATTTTTGGACCACTAACCCCGTCCCTGGGGTCCACTGGGGATTACTTGATCTTGATGAGGTGGCCTGAAGCCTTCATTGAATCGATTATCGAATCGACCTGCTTTTCGCACTCTTCGTCCGTGCCGGCCTCAGCCATGACGCGGAGCACAGGTTCTGTTCCTGATTTACGAAGGAGGACTCTTCCGTTATCTCCGAGTTCTGCGCCTGCTGCATCAACTGCGAGTTTAACTGCAGGATCTTCAAGTGTCGCATCCTTGTCATCAACTACTACGTTCTTAAGGACCTGAGGGTACATGGTAACCTCGGAAGCCAGAACCGACAGCGGCAGCTGGGTTTCAACCATAACGCTCATCAGGAGGATGGCTGTAAGTATTCCGTCACCGGTACGAGCATATTTGCGGAAGATGATATGACCTGACTGCTCTCCGCCTATCGCATGATCAAATTCCTTCATGTTCTCATATACATATCTGTCACCGACAGCGGTTTTTTCATATCCGATGCCGATCTTATCAAGCGCCTTGTAAAGTCCGAAGTTTGACATGACAGTCGTTACTACTTTGTTCTTGGGGAGCTGTCCGATCTTCTTCATGTACTTTGAGCAGATGTACATGATCTTATCACCGTTTACCACTTCACCGTTCTCATCTACAGCAAGGCACCTGTCAGCATCACCATCAAATGCAAAACCACAGTCAAGCTTGTTTGCCTTGACATATTCCTGCAATCCCTCGATATGGGTAGAGCCGCATCCATTATTAATGTTAACGCCGTCGGGGGCGTTGTTGATGATATACGTTTTGCTTCCGAGCGCATTAAATACTGCAGGAGCTATCATCCATGATGAACCGTTGGCGCAGTCAAGACCGATCTTGCGATCCTCAAATGAACGCGTTGCAACGTTGGTCAGGTATCCGATATATCTGTTCCTTCCCGAATAGAAGTCAACTGTGCAGCCTATCTTCTCGGCGACCGCAAAAGGGATCTCCTCATGCTCTCCGTCGATGTAGAGCTCTATCTCGTCCTGAAGAGCATCGTCCATCTTTTCTCCGTCACAGTTCATGAGCTTGATACCGTTATCGGTATAGGGATTGTGGCTGGCAGAGATCATTACGCCACAGTCAAAGTGCTCTGTCCTTGTGATATACGCAACACAGGGTGTAGTCGTTACGTGAAGGAGATATGCATCGGATCCCGATGAGGTTATTCCTGCTGCCAGAGCGTTCTCATACATATATGAAGAACGTCTTGTGTCCTTTCCTATAACGATCTTTGCCTTCTTATCGCGGCCATAATACCATCCAAGGAAACGTCCGATCTTAAATGCATGTTCTGCAGTAAGGACTACTCCTGATTCACCGCGAAATCCGTCAGTACCAAAATACTTACCCATTGTCATTCCTCTCTTTTCTTTATTATCCACATATATTCAGCATGCAATGGATAATCTATTATCCATTGTAAGCTGCTTCGTCGCAGACAAGTACAACATCGTCATGAAGGTTAAGGAATGAAGCAGGACACTTGGTCGTGCATGTTCCCTTTAACATCTGGGCAACCGCATCATGCTTGTTAGCGCCTGTGGCGATGATGA
>JAILAN010000070.1 GCA_024681595.1 Lachnospiraceae bacterium | reverse complement strand
CTTCAAGGGCTTTGGGAATGGATGCAAAATAATTCTTAAGGATCAATACGGAAAAAGGTATGCCTATCGTTGCATCGGCCAGTATGGCAGCCCCCCAGGTGTTATACATCTTCATGTTACGAAACATTATAAACATCGGAGTCAGAAGAACCGATACCGGAAGCATCTGTGTGACCAGAAAACCAAGCAGCATTGCCTTTCGTCCCACGAATCTGTAACGGGCTATCGCATAGGAAGCGGGTACGGCAAGAACTACAGCGATCAGCATCGCTCCCGAAGAGATCATGAAGCTGTTGAAAAACGACTTGAACATGTTAAAATCGCCCGTCTCTATCTGTGCGGCATATGATCTGGTGTTCAGAACATGAGGATACCACGTGGGCGGTATCTGGAATATCTCCTTCTCCGTCTTTAATGAAGTGATAAGCGTCCAGAACAGAGGGAACAACAGTATCACAAGCACAAGGATCGATATGGCACAAAGCACTATATTCATTTTTCCGGTTATTTTTTTCTCGTCCATCAGTCTTCCTCCCCCTGCATTGTGATCTTCAGATATAACATGCCGACAAGCAGCAATATAAGAAACAGAACATTTGCAACGGAAGATCCCTTGCTGTACTGGAACATGTCAAACGACAGCTTGTATGAATACGTCGAAAGCAGGTGCGTGGAATTGACCGGGCCTCCTTCAGTCATGACATAGACAAGGTCATACACCTTGAAAGTGTATATGAATCCGAGGACCAGTACCGACTCTATCGTCGGGCGCAGGAGCGGCAGCGTGATCCTTGTCAGTCTCTGCCATGCGTTTGCGCCGTCAACGGCCGCGCTCTCATACAGTTCCTGCGGTATGGTCGTAAGACCGGTCGATATGAGTATGGTATTGAACGGAATACCTATCCATATATTTGCAACAACCACTGCGATCATCGCCGTACCGGGAGTTGTCAGCCACTCGATGTTCTCCTTTATGATACCGGCCGTCCTGAGTATAAAGTTGATGACACCGACATCGGTTGAAAACATGAACTTGAACATCAGAGCCGTAACCGTCATGGGCATCATCCACGGGATCATCGTAATGCCCCTTACGGTCTTGGAGAAAGTGAAGTTTTTTGAAAACAGAAGTGCCAGCACAAAACCTATCAGGAACTGAAACACAAGGCATGCGACGGTAAATGTCAGCGTATTTCCCATTGCCTTTGTAAACACGCCGTCCTTGAAGATCGCGATATAGTTATCAAGACCGATGAACTTTTTCTGTCCGTTCACCAGATTCCTGACCGTTACATTTTGCGTGCTGAGGACTATATTGCTGATGATGGGATATCCCACGAAGAACATCATATAGGCAAATGCCGGCAGAATGTACAGCAGTCCTATATTGTCATATCTGAAAAAACTCTTGATACGTTTCATGATTCCCCCTGTTTATGTGACAGTTTTCGTTTCATACACATTCTATGAGATAGCGGCCAATAAAAAAATATGACAAATCTAAAAAAGGGGGAATAATCTAATGCCTATTTGAATGCTTTTCTGTAATCCGCAGGCAGCTGACCGGTCGTGTCCCTGAACACCTTGCTGAAATACTTGGGATCGGAGTATCCCACCCTGTCGGCTATCTCGTATAGCTTCAGAGATGTCCCGATAAGAAGCTCCTTGGCCTTCTGGATCCTGAAGTTCTTGATATACGTACTGAATGTAACACCGGTTTCCTTGTGAAAAAGAGTCCCCAGATACTCCGGCGTGATATCCAGTCTCGATGCGATCTCATCAAGCGTAATACCGGTATGATAGAACTCGCTGATCATGCTTTTGGCCCGGCGTACCGTCAGATTGTCAGAGCCTGTCCCCTCTTCCTTCTGTTCAAGCGTATCGGCGATCATATCGCAGACATCCGCAAGCTCCCTGCGGATCCTTGCATTCATGATACGCTCCAGCAGTTTTTGCTGGCTGATCCCGGCTGCACCCCGGTTTCCGATACCCTTTGCGGTCTCGATCACAGCCCATATGAAGCGGACATAACTTTCCTTTATCTCATGAGGGTCATAGACCTTACCATCCCTGAAATAGTCCAGGAAACGGCCAAGCAGTTCTCTTTCCCTGTCGTGATCCGAAGCACAGATCGCGGATTTCATTTTTGCCTCAAGTTCCTGGGGATATACACACATTGAAGTCTGAACCTGGGTGATCTTCGGATATGATATGAGAACGCTGTCCTCAAACGAAAGATTCCAGTCCATATACGGCAGCAGCCGGTCAAGGCCGCTTTTGATCTGCGTCAGTGAATCAACTACCGTAAAACCTATGGCGGCGTTATCTGTAAAGGAATTAAGCAGCTGGTACTGGACCCATCTCTCAAAATCGGATGTATCCCGGCAATTATAGACGATCGATATGACCGATCTGAGATATTCGATATCAAGAGTACAATAACCTATACCCTCGTACAATGACAGCGAATGCGAAAGCGAGGATTTGCCGGTGGCGGCATCGGAACCATACTGATCTCCCATATATGCGACTATGAGAACAAACTGCTGCTCAGCCGGCACATTATGGTTATTGAACATGTAGCTCTTGGTATCTTCGTCAACCTGAAGCCTTCCCCCGATTATCTCACGCATGATCTGATCCAGAGTTCCGACCTTATCTGGTTTTCTACGGTTATCCTCCATGATCCTGAGCTTGATGTGCTCAAGAGCATTGGTGAATTCGCTCAGGTTTACGGGCTTGAGCAGGTACTCGGTCACACCCAGTTTCATTGCACCCCTGGCATATTCAAACTCGGAGTATGCACTTATGACTATCGCCTTTGACATGATGCCTTCATCATAAACGGCTTCGAGCATTTTAAGTCCGTCCATTTTGGGCATCTGTACATCCGTGATGATAAGATCGGGACGCAGCTGTCTGCACATATTCAGTCCTTCAAGACCGTCGGCTGCGACCCCGACGATCTCATACTCACTGTCTATCTTATGAAGGAGCTTTTCTATACCTTCGCTTATCCTTATCTCATCTTCCACTATCAGTACTCGCATATGATCTTCTCCCGCAAACAAATCTGTCCCTTACGGACATTTTATAACCTGCTTCTCATTTCCGAAAGTCTGTCGAGTGCCGCAACAAGTGTTTCATCCTTCTTCGCAAAGTGAAGCCTGACAAGATGATTTATATCCTCTCTGAAAAAGCTTGATCCGGGAACCGCCCCGACTCCGACCTTTTCCGCCATTTTCTCGCAAAAATCAAGATCGCTCTCATATCCGAATTCGGAAATATCCAGCATCACATAGTAAGCGCCCTGCGGATCGGTATGGGCTATCCCCAGGTCATCAAGGCCTTTCACGAACAGATCCCTTTTCCGGGTATATGTTTCCTTTAACCGGTCGTAATAATCCTGTCCGAACTTCAGAGCAGGTATGACCGCTTCCTGCAGCGGTGCCGCCGCTCCGACGGTAAGAAAATCGTGGACTTTCTTGATCCTGTCAGTTACAGCTTCAGGGGCGATCGTATAGCCCAATCTCCAACCCGTTATGGAGTATGTCTTGGACAGTGATGAACAGCATATGGTCCTCTGCCTCATTCCGGGAAGCGTGGAAATATATACATGCTCATACGGTGCATATACTATATGCTCATACACTTCATCCGTTATAACATATGCATCGTATTTTATCGCAAGATCGGCTATTATCTGTAGTTCATCACGCGTAAACACTTTGCCGCACGGGTTTGAAGGATTGCACAGTATCAGTGCCTTAACATTCTGTTTGAACGCATTCTCAAGCACATCCGCATCAAAACCAAAGTCCTGAGGATCAAGCGGAACGTATATGGGCTGCGCTCCCGAGAGTATCGTATCCGCACCGTAATTTTCATAAAAAGGCGAAAAGACGATAACCTTATCTCCCGGATTGGATACCGTCATCATGGCCGCCATCATGGCTTCGGTGCTGCCGCACGTAACGACTATTTCCTTATCCGGATCTATATCGATCCCCATAAAATGTTTTTGTTTGTTGGCAAGTGCCTCCCGAAAATTCTGTGCTCCCCAGGTTATCGAGTACTGGTGAAAATCCTCTTTTGAAACCTCAGCCAGCCTGTCCAGTATCTCCCGGGGCGGCGCAAAATCAGGGAATCCCTGCGACAGGTTGATGGCCGAATACCTGTTGGATATCCTCGTCATCCTGCGTATCACGGAATCGGTAAAATCTGCAGTTCTGTTTGACAACTCCTTCATGGCAATTCTCCTCTTTCTGAAAATCATCTTACAAAAGTTTCCCTAAAATGTTCAACATAAATCGTATTTTTTTCGACGTAAATTGTATTTACAGACTATCGCCGCAGACATAAAATAAACCTGCATGAAAAAATACCTGTTCATCATAAAAACTCAGATCATCAAAGCTCTGACATACGAGTTCAACGTATACGGAAACATTCTCATGCAGACGATAATCATGATCACATCTGCTTATTTCTGGCGCGCCCTTTACAGGGAACACAGCACTGTAAGCGGTGTAGATGCCGACAACATGCTGACATACGTTATCATCTCATCGGCGCTGTCAGTGCTGCTTATCACCGGAGTTGAGCGAAGGATCGGCCAAAGTGTTGAAAAGGGAACCGTCGCGGCCGACATGATAAAGCCTGTAAGCCTCTTCGGAATGTTCTTTGCCGAAGATATCGGCAGCATCACAGCGCTCATCTTTCAGAATATGCTCCCGATACTCATTATAGGCTCGGTCATGATAAAAGTACCTGTTATGGCTGATATCAGTGACATCCCGTTGTTCATTATATCCGTCATCGAATCATTTCTGATCAACTGGCTGATCGCCGCGCTCTTCGGGATGACTGCATTTACCGCAGTAAACATCAACGCGCTTATCCAGGTGAAAAAGCACCTGATAAGGCTTCTGTCCGGAAGCATCATCCCGATATGGTTTTTCCCGGAAGGCGTGGCAAATGTGCTCTCTGCACTGCCTTTTGTCTACATTTACCAGCTGCCGCTTAGCATCTATATCGGAAGGGGCACCCGGGCGGAGCATCTTCTACAGATGCGGATCCAGTTTATCTGGCTTGTGATATTATCTGCCCTGTTTTTCCTTGTTCATAACAGGGTGATGCGAAAAGTGATGGTTCAGGGAGGATGACAATGAAAAAATCGTTTGATACACTGCGTCATTACCTTGATGTTACCGGAATGAATATAAAAATGGCATTTCTGACGATCGTCGAATACCCGGCAAATATTGCCGGATGGCTGATCTCCAACCCGCTTCAGTTTATCATGGGATTCGCCATCATCAAGTTTGTCGTTGAGACGTTCGGCCGGATCAACGGATGGAATTACGGACAGCTCGCTTTTCTGTACGGTCTGTCGGTGATATCACATGCCCTTTCGATGATATTCTTCGTTCAGGGATGGTTCATGGGATGGTTCGTGATAGAGGGCGATTTTGACAGATACCTGACAAGACCTCTCGGAGTTATGTACCAGTTCTTTTTCACAAACATCAACATTTTCGGAATAACCGACCTGATACCCGGAATCATCGTGTTTGTATACGGCTGCGTAAGATCAGGCGTTCATGTTTCGCTCTTTTTTATCATTCAGGTCATCATCATGCTGACCGGTGCAACACTTATCCGCGGCGGGATTTATATCCTTATAGGCAGCACCTCGTTTCACACGCGAAGTGCCGTTGACTTCGGCCAATACACGCAGGAGATCATGGACAAGACGACCATGTACCCGATATCGATGTATCCGGAAAGCATGCAGTTCATACTGACATATCTGATCCCGATCGGGTGGGTATCATTCTATCCTGTATCTTCACTCCTCGGAATCGATAACGGCGTCACTTCCGGTATGATCACAGCCTTTATCACGCTTGCTGTCGGAATCCTTATGATGCTGCTGGCAGGGGCTTATTTTAACTCGGGTCTTAAAAAATACGAAAGCGCAGGTAACTGACGATGATAGATGTTAACGGATTATGCAAGGATTATACGGTAAAGCGTAAAGGTGCGGGGCTATCCGGGGCCCTTAAAGGTCTTGTTTCCAAAAACACCGATGTCATACATGCGGTCAGGGATCTGTCGTTTCATATCGATGAAGGAGAGATAGTGGGATTCATCGGTCCCAACGGTGCCGGAAAGAGCACAACGATCAAGATGATGTCCGGCATTCTTACCCCGACAAACGGAAGCGTGCTGATAAACGGTGAGGATATCACGAAGCACAGAAAAGATGTTGTTAAGAATATCGGTGTTGTTTTCGGGCAGCGGTCGCAGCTTAACTGGGACCTGCGCCTCGGTGAGACTTTTGAACTGTTAAAACACATATACCGAATAGACCCGAATGATTATGACAAAACAATGTCCGTTATGGATGACATACTCGGTATAAAAGAGCTCCTCGATAAACCGGTACGCCAGATGTCGCTCGGGCAGCGTGTCAAGGGCGACCTTGTCGCATCAATGCTCCACTCTCCAAAGGTGCTGTTTCTTGATGAGCCGACGATCGGTCTTGATGTTTCCGCCAAGTATTCGCTCCGCAAGTTCATCAAAGAGATCAATAATGTCAGGAAGACCACTGTCATCCTGACCACACATGACCTCGGGGATATACAGGAACTGTGCGAGAGGCTCATAATCATCAACCACGGCGTGATGATGGAAGACGGAAATCTTAAAGAGATAACAGACAGGATCGCACCGTACAAAACGCTCGTTGTAGAGTACTATGACGAGAATGCCCCAATACACGCGAAATGCGAGATGATCTCGCACGAAGGGAATGTTGCAAGATACAGGTTTGCCAAATCCGACGTTACTGCCGCGGATATCATTGCCTCTCTTTCATCTGAAAAAGCCATCAAAGACGTTTCGATCGAAGAAGCGGGAATCGATGATATCATAAAGATCGCCTACGGAGGCTTTCTGAAGTAGCCTGCCCGGCTTTGATCGGGAATGCAAAACTGACAATTATTCCCGGGAAAGCATGCTATAATCATTGTAACTACTCAGAACTTCATATAATCAGCGGGGAATAAAATATGAAGAATATAAAGAATTTAAATGGCGTATCTTCGGATGATCTCCCGAAATGGGTGGGAAAGAATGGCGTCCTTGATATGGTATTTGAATTTGGCTTTATGGATATAGATCTTCCGAATGAAAGCAACTGGTGTGAAACCAGAAAATGGACTCTTCCTGAGTTCAAAGCCTTTTTTACTGCCAGCGAAGCGATGACCTCCACATCTGATATAGACGGCTGGTATCCTATTGCGCTGGAAAACCGTGGCTTCCGGTCAGCGATGATCATGAAACCGTAAATGTAAGATCAGAAGCAGCCGATCCCGACTCGGTTCTTAACTGGTATATTACTCTTGCCAAGCTCCTTAACAAACACCGCGAACTCATTGATGGCAGCTACGAGGAACTCATGCATGAAAACGAGCAGATTTTCGCATATACAAGAGAGAACTCCGATGCCAAGGCTATCGTCCTGATCAATTTTTCAACAGAGCCTGCTTCTTATGATGCTTCGATCGTAGAGGACGCGGAATTGATACTGTCTACCAACAGCGACAGCGCAAAAGGTACGCTGTCTCCTTTGGAAGCGGCTATTTATGAGTTTAATTAAGCTCCTTCCTGCAGACAAGCATCAACGAAAAACAGTTCTTTATACTCAGGCTGACAGGATTCGAACCGGTTTCACCGAAACGCTGAAAATACTGTAAGAACTGTCCTCGATCAGCGTTGGGGTAACCAAAAAAGTAACCAATTGTAGGCTCCCGTACTTGGAGCATCCATTCATTTGAAGAAGGATAGTCCCATATAAATCATGACTCTACTGATTTAATATCTTATTGTTTTAGTTTGATAACCGATTTGGGAGACTTAACATTTCCTTCTCTGATAACGACACCTGCATCCAATAATGGATTAATAATCTCCGTCAAAAACTGACTCCTGCTCTTATAGCTTGTATTTTCCTGTAGTTCTTTTACCGGTTTAGGACCTTCAGTTCTTAACAACTCAACTATTTTCTCGGAATCAGACATACTCATCTTATCCGTTGCCTGATCGTTATCATCATATAGTTTATCGTGTAAACAAAGATTCAAAAATCCCGGATATATGGAAACCACCGGTTGCATTGTCTCATCGCAGTCTTCATAGCTTTCTATCATAGTCTGAAATCCGGTTCCACCCCGCTCCATAAGATTCGCGACATCCATGCACGCTGATATGATTGAATTCCTCCTTATTGAAGGAATTGATGCTAAAGAGTATTCCTCGTATCCCTTGGGCAATAGCCACGATCCCGGAGATACAATTTCTATTCTGTCACAATAAATATCTACATCTATCTGCGTTCCGGCAATAGAATAATCCCTATGCGCCATGGCATTTACCAGGGCCTCTCTGACAGCTTCTTTGGGATAAGCGCGAATTGATTCCCTGCCACCGTTTTCTGTTTTTCTCCAACCCGTTTTAGTGTTTCTCTCAATAAACTTAAGC
>JAILAN010000186.1 GCA_024681595.1 Lachnospiraceae bacterium | reverse complement strand
TTTCATAATAAATGCCAGATGACTTGACCAAGTCATCTGGCATCCTCCCTTTTATGGGGCTTTTTTATTCGTATATCACAGATCCAAAGTCCATTCCACCAGACCGTCGTTTAATTCTCTGCCGGGAGTCATGTTAAGTTTCCTGCAGAGATTCTGAGATACATTGTTATCATGACGCACTCTGGCTGTCACGCGATCCACGCCATTCATCGTGCGGGCATAGTCAATTATCGCGGTACAAGCCTCATAAGCGTATCCCTGTCTGCGGGCTCCGGCATCAACTACGAAACCGAGCTCCACATTTCCTTCTTCCGTCGTATACTCTATACCCATACGGCCGATGATCATGTCATCTTCCTTACGGATAACAGTCCACAGTCCTATGCCCAGAAGAGAATAGACGTTACGGATGTAGTTTTGCTGATATGCTTCTTCCTCATCTCTGGGGAAAAGAGGTTCCATAAAGCTTATTACTTCGGGATCTTCGTATATCTCATAGAAGCGGTCGAGGTCTTCGAGCATGGTCTCCCGTATGATCAGCCTGTCGGTTTCCATGATATCGACGGGAAGTCCGCAGATGCGCCTGTATATATGATCATAATCCTCGAGGGAGATGTCTTCGGGCTGCTCCAGGATGTATTTTACACTGGAAAAATCAGCGTCCCGGTTGCCTTCATGGACCAGAGCTGCGACGGGGTAGCCTTTTTTGATCAAAGCGTCACATCCCTCCGGGGTATCACATACATAAAGGGAATCAGAGAAAGGATAGCTGTCTTCGGAATACGGAAAAATCCGGCCGGAGATGTTTTCGGCGGAATTCTCTTTAAAGGCTTTCTCAACTGTTTTATCGCTTATATCGACGATGATCTTGTTCAGAATGGTGTTGTTCATAATCTTGCCCCGTTTTCTATAATACTTTATAATGTTAAATTGTTGCAGTATTGCATCTTGCTTGAAGTATACAACATTTTGACAATTGATGTGATCATTTTTACGTATAGTTAGGAGGAGAATATGGTAGAAGTAATCACCAGGGTCAATGATGCCATAAACGGAGCTGTTTGGGGCTGGCCCGCACTCATACTGCTGGGATTTACCGGAATTATCATGACTGTTCTGACAAAGTTTTTCCAGGTCAGTCATTGGGGACATTGGTGGCATAACACTCTGGGAGCTATTTTCAGAGACAAACACGTAATATCGCATACCTCTGACAGACAGATCTCGCAGTTCCAGTCTCTGTGTACGGCTTTGGCAGCCACGGTCGGAACCGGTAACATCGTAGGTGTAGCCGGTGCTATCGCAACCGGAGGTCCCGGTGCTGTATTCTGGATGTGGATAATTGCTTTCTTCGGAATGATGACTAACTACTCGGAGAACGTCCTGGGTATCTTATACAGAAGAAAGGACGAGCAAGGTGAATGGCACGGTGGTGCCATGTACTATCTTAGAGACGGTCTCGGAGCAAAAAAGGGATGTAAACAGATCGGATCGGTTCTGGCAATCCTGTTTTCCGTGTTCTGTCTGCTTGCCAGCTTCGGAATAGGCAATATGAGCCAGGTTAACTCGATGGTATCCAATGTGAACAATGCGTTCGGCATTCCCAAGGTTGCCGTAGGCGTATTCCTGGTAGTTGCAGTAGGGCTGGTGGTAATCGGCGGACTTAAGCGTATTGCCATGGTTACCGAGAAGCTGGTTCCTTTTATGGTCATCGTATATTTTATCGGTGCTATTATCATCATCTGCATGCATGTGACCAAGATCCCTGCGATCTTCTCTGCTATATTCCGCGGAGCATTTTCTCTTCAGGCAGTAGCCGGAGGCGGATTCGGTGCGGGTATTGCACTGGCCATGAAGATGGGCTTCAAGCGAGGAGTATTCTCAAATGAAGCCGGTCTTGGTTCATCCGTTATGGTACACTCCAGTTCAAATGTCAAAGAACCTGTCAGACAGGGTATGTGGGGTATCTTTGAAGTATTTGCCGATACGATCATAGTATGTACACTGACCGCGATCGTTTTGCTGAGCTCC
>JAILAN010000168.1 GCA_024681595.1 Lachnospiraceae bacterium | reverse complement strand
GCTGGAATTACCCGGTCGCCAGCTAGAATTACCCAATTTCTCGGTCATGTGCAACACAAATGTGAAAAGAGAGTTGATTAATGCTAAAAATATTGGATTTACTTGCTATTATTTTGACCAAGTTAGTATAAATGCTAATCTGAATCTGAGCCACTTTCTAGTTGACGTTCATACAAGTTAGACAGAAATAATATAAAACTTCTTTCCGGGAAATGTTACATATCCGGTATGTTTTACCGGATATGTTTTTTATGATAGAATGCTATACGGTAATAAATCATACGAAGATAATATAAGGGAGGAATAGTATGGGATATGTTATCATTGGTGCCATTATTGGCGCATTTGTGGCGGTTGTATATGTGATCGCAAAGAAAGATGCCAAAGAAAGAGATGAGATGGTCTCGAAGCTTTCGGAGGAACAGAAGGAACGATTGATGAACACCGAGGTTGAGTTTGTTGAATCAAACGCCTGGGTTCAGGATGCAATGGTTGCTAAGATCGTTGAAAAAGGCACAAAATACGACCTGCGTCTGTTATGGTATAACAAAACACTGGAGAATAACGAGTACAATACGATCACGATCGCAGATGTATCTGTAACAAAGGCAGAGCAGCAGGAGCATGCTCTTAAAGTCGGTGATTTTGTAAAGTTCTATTTTGCACCTGAAAAGACTGTCGGAAGTGTAAAGATAGTTTTCTGATCACAGGATCATTATCCGTATTTCTTTGCATGTTTTTTGATCGCATTAAAGGTCTTGTCGCTGATGTAATGCTCTATGCGGCAAGCATCCTCTGATGCGGTCTTTTCATCTACACCGAGACCTATGAACAATTTAGTCAGCAGAGTGTGCCGCTCATATATACTCTTGGCATGCTTCTCACCTGCTTTTGTCAGCTTAAGAAATCCGTCTTCGTCTCTGGTGACCATTCCCTCATCCTTAAGGACTCCGAGTGCACGGCTGACAGACGGCTTGGAGTATCCCATGTATTCGCCAACATCTATGGCACGTACCGCTCCTGATTGTCTGGACAGTACGTAGATCGTCTCAAGATACATTTCTCCTGATTCTTGTAGTGCCATAAGAAATCCTCCTTTGGAATGTTAGCTTAAACTTATCATATATCACAGAGTCATTCAATCATTTTTATTTATATATGAGCATGAAAAAACTTTTTGCTTGACAGGTTAGCAGATGCTAATTATACTATTTATCGGTTAGATAAGGCTAACCATTTTTTAAGCTGCCGGGTTAGCGAATGCTAATCGCAGCCAAACAAGGGAGGGAGAGCATGATGCCTCTGGTTTTTGCACAAACAGGGCAGACGCAGATAATCAAAAAGATCGGCGGCAGCCCGGAAGTAAAAAAGCACCTTGAAGATCTGGGGTTTAATGTCGGCGGAGCGGTCAGTGTGGTCAGTTCACTCGGCGAGAACCTTATAGTAAAGGTCAAGGAGAGCCGCGTGGCTGTCAGTGATGAACTGGCCAGAAAGATAATGGTATAAGTGCGGCTATCCGGGGAATGCTTAAAATGAAGCGAGATGTTTCATACAAGAAATGGCAGGAGGAGACAAATTTGAGAACATTAAGAGATGTAAAGATCGGAGAAACGGTCAAAGTAATTAAACTCCATGGTGAAGGCGCAGTTAAGCGCAGGATTATGGATATGGGGATCACTAAGAATACCGATGTTTATGTACGCAAAGTCGCACCGCTTGGAGATCCTATCGAGGTTACGGTCAGAAACTATGAACTGTCACTTCGTAAGGCTGATGCCGAGATGATAGAGGTCGAATAAGACTGAAGGATTCGATTGCAGAAAGGAAGCATAAAAATGAGCATTAGAATTGCACTTGCGGGTAATCCGAACAGCGGAAAAACCACGCTTTTTAACGCCCTGACCGGCTCTAACCAGTTTGTCGGCAACTGGCCCGGGGTAACCGTAGAAAAGAAGGAAGGTAAACTTAAAAAACACGATGATGTGACCATTACAGACCTTCCCGGAATCTATTCTTTGTCTCCGTACACACTGGAGGAGGTTGTTGCCAGAAATTACCTGATAGGAGAACGTCCGGACGCGATCCTTAACATCATAGACGGAACCAATCTGGAGAGAAACCTTTACCTTACCACACAGCTGACGGAACTTGGCATACCTGTTGTAGTTGCTGTCAACATGATGGATATAGTCAAGAAAAACGGCGATGAGATAAATACTGCCGAGCTGTCACGCCAGCTCGGATGCAAGGTCGTTGACATTTCTGCCCTTAAGGGCGATGGCATATCGGAAGCAGCCGAGGAAGCGATAAAGGCGGCAAAGAACGGCAAGACCGTTCCGCTTCACACATTCTCAGGCCCTGTCGAGCATGCGATAGCACATATTGAAGAAGCTATAGTACATGATATGCCCGAAGAGCAGCAGAGGTGGTATGCCATAAAGATATTCGAGCGCGATGATAAGGTGCTCGAACGCATGAATATACCTTCAGATAAGCTGAATCATATAGAGAATGATATCAAAGCTGCTGAAAAAGAACTTGATGATGATTCGGAGAGCATCATTACCAACGAAAGGTACATTTACATCGCAGAGGTCATCAAGTCATGCTATAAAAAGAAAAATGCCGGAGCATTAACGACTTCGGATAAGATAGACAAGATCGTGACCAACAGATTCCTTGGACTTCCGATCTTCGCAGCAGTAATGTTCCTGGTGTACTGGATCGCCATGGTAGCTGTCGGAGCGCCTGCCACGGACTGGGCAAATGACGGCCTGTTCGGTGACGGATTCCACCTGTTTGGAATGGACGGAGGATATGAGGAAACAGCTGAGAACTATGCGGGTGCCGCCGCTATAGTAGACGGATACGATGCATATGTTGAAGAAAACGGTGTTGCTCCGGAAGGAGAATTCACATACGAGATCGAAGATGAAGAAACACTGGAAATCAGCGAAGAAACGGCAACCTTAGAGGAATACGAGGAGGCAGTAAGGACAATCGATGAGATCGGCGATGAACCCGATCCTGCCGATTATGGCACATGGATCCCCGGTATACCTGCTCTCGTTGAATCCGGACTTGATGCTGCAGGAGCTGCAGACTGGCTTAAAGGACTGATACTTGATGGTATAGTTGCCGGCGTGGGCGCTGTACTCGGATTTGTTCCTCAGATGCTCGTACTGTTCCTGATGCTGGCATTCCTTGAAGCATGCGGTTATATGGCGAGAATTGCTTTCGTGCTTGACCGTGTATTCAGAAAATTCGGCCTGTCAGGCAAATCATTCATTCCTATGCTCATCGGTGTGGGATGCGGTGTACCCGGAGTAATGGCCAGCCGTACCATCGAAAACGAGCGTGACAGACGAATGACAATAATGACTACGACCTTTATCCCCTGTGGAGCCAAGGTGCCCTTTATCGCCATGATAGCGGGTGCAATATTCGGTGGCTCTGCCTGGGTATCAACATCAGCGTATTTCATCGGAATGGCAGCCATTGTCATCTCAGGTATCATCCTTAAGAAGACTAAGATGTTCGCGGGTGATCCGGCGCCCTTCGTTATGGAGCTTCCTGCGTACCATATGCCTACACTCGGCAACGTATTAAGATCGATGTGGGAGAGAGGCTGGTCATTTATAAAGAAGGCCGGCACGATAATCCTGCTTTCTACTATATTTGTCTGGTTCACATCATTCTTTGGATTTACATCGGATGGATTCCGTATGCTCGCTGAGGATGAGCTTGATATGTCGATCCTGGCGAAGATCGGAAGTGCGATCGCATGGATATTCATTCCTCTCGGATGGGGCAACTGGCAGGCAGCTGTCGCATCGATCACGGGTCTTGTTGCCAAGGAAAATATCGTGGGCACCATGGGTATTCTGTACGGAGGTGGCGACATGACCGCATGGCAGTCACTGGCGTTGGCATTTACAGGTATCACAGGATTCTCATTCCTGGTATTCAACCTCCTTTGTGCCCCGTGCTTTGCAGCGATCGGTGCCATAAAGCGTGAGATGAACAATCCCAAATGGACCTGGTTTGCTATAGCATATCAGTGCGGGTTCGCATATGTGATCGCGTTTATGATCACGCAGTTCGGATGGGCATTTACAGGAAATATTAATATTCTCGGATTTATAATTGCTATTGCTGCTCTGGCAGCTATCATCTATATGCTGTTTATTAAAAAGTATAAGGAAGCTGATAAACTCGAACTGTCAGGCAAAACGGCATAAGCATTGGGCAGTAAAATATGATATCATGGATCACAGGTAATATTGGAAATATTCTGATCAGCCTTTTTTTAGTATTGATAGTGACACTGATAATCCTCTCTATAATCAGGGACAAAAAGCAGGGCCGATCAGCATGCGGCGGGAATTGCGCACACTGCAAAGGGTGCGCATCCTGCAACAGCACTCGAAGTATGCGCTCTTAGACGCAATATCAAAAAGAGGTGAAACTGCATGAATATGACTGTGATCTTCGGGATACTGATCCCGTTTGCGGGGACGGCACTTGGTTCGGCCTGTGTGCTGTTTATGAAAAACGAACTGGGAGATAAGGTACAAAGAGCCCTGACAGGCTTTGCCAGCGGGGTGATGGTAGCAGCTTCCATATGGAGTCTCATAATACCGGCGATGGAACAGTCTGAAGGACTGGGCAGTTTGAGCTTTTTGCCAGCATGCGTCGGATTCTGGCTGGGAATCCTGTTTTTATTGCTTCTTGACAGTATTATCCCCCATCTTCACATGAATGCGCAAAAGGCTGAGGGACCGAAGGCCGATTTCAAGAAAACAACAATGATGGTGCTGGCGGTCACGCTTCACAACATTCCGGAAGGAATGGCGGTTGGCGTTGTATATGCCGGCTTTATTTCAGGAAATACCACTATTACAGCGGGTGGTGCGCTTGCATTGGCTCTGGGAATAGCCATTCAGAACTTTCCCGAGGGGGCCATCATATCGATGCCGCTCCGCGCAGAGGGCAGGAGCAAGTCAAAAGCCTTTATGGACGGTGTCTTGTCGGGCGCTGTGGAACCCATCGGCGCTGCATTAACGATCATCGCTGCAGGATTTATTATCCCTGCAATGCCATATTTTTTAAGCTTTGCCGCAGGTGCAATGATGTATGTGGTGGTAGAGGAACTGATCCCGGAGATGTCTTCGGGAGAACACTCCAATATAGGCGTTATAATGTTCACGGTCGGGTTCACACTCATGATGGCTCTGGACGTAGCACTGGGATAAATTCAGTCATGATGTCTCGGTATGACGCCTGAGTGATAACAGCCAAACAGTCAGTGTAAACTGGTTGGACTCATACAACAAACCCCTTGTTTATGGCAGTACCCCTTGCGGGTGCTGCCAATTTTTTATAAAGGAGATTTCTTTGAAATGCATTTACTGTAATGCTATAATCGCTTTATGGATATTTTGGCTTTTTATGACAGGATATCGGGTGGGAACGCGGTCCCTGCCACTATCCTTTCCATGTCAATTATGCTGCTGGCAGGTTTTCTGGTTACCAGGATAACCAAAAAACTGCACCTGCCCAATGTTACCGCGTATATTGTTGCGGGTATACTGATAGGTCCTTTTTGCCTTAATCTCATACCTTCGCACTTCGTGGAGGCAACGGGCTTTCTCCCTGATATTGCTCTGGCATTCATAGCCTTCGGAACGGGAGAATTTTTCAGGCTCGAAACCATCCGTAAAAATGGCATAAAGGTATTTGTGATTACTATATTTGAAGTGTGCACGGCATCAATTCTGGTATTTGGACTCTGCTATTGCATCTTCGGATTGCCGATGCCGTTTTCCCTTATTCTTTCAGCCCTTGCGGCGGCTACGGCTCCAACATCCACAATAATGACGATAAGACAGACAGGCGCCAGGGGACAGTTTGTTGATACGCTTCTTCAGGTTGTCGCGCTGGATGACATGGTGAGCCTTATCGCTTACAGCGTGGTAATATCACTGGCAACTGCATCCCTGGCAGGGAAAGCGGTCGATCTGTATGGAAGCTTTTTCCCTTTTCTGCTTAATATAGCTGTTTTTATTCTTGGAGGCGTCTTTGGATACCTCATATATCTGTTTATGAGGAACAGGCACAGTACTGATAACAGGCTCATTATTGCGATAGCACTCATGCTGTCCTTCTGCGGTATCGCATCCGTGCTCAATGTATCGCCCCTGCTGGGTTGTATGGCCATGGGTGCCGTGTATATCAATCTGTCGGATGATGACGGACTGTTTAAACAGTTAAACTATTTTAATCCGCCGATACTATTGCTTTTCTTTGTGCGCTCCGGGATATCGTTTGATCTGGGTTCACTTTTTGTATCAGGTAATTTCGGTGCATATCCTCTCATAGTGGTCAGTATAGGATATTTCCTGGTGAGGATACTGGGCAAATATTTAGGATCGATGCTCGGGTGCCGTCTGGCCGGTACATCGCGATCCGTCAGAAATTATCTGGGACTTGCACTCATCCCGCAGGCCAGCGTTGTGATCGGCTTGGCAGAACTGGGAGCAAGGACGATCAAAGGCACCATGGGAAATGCATTGATGACTATCATACTTTCATCCGGTATACTTTATGAACTCGTAGGACCGGGTGCTGCCAATGTGGCATTGTACAAATCCGGATCCTATGTACCTGAGGACGGGAGCACCGCAGATCAGATCACTGAGTCCGTGGATGACATACAGGAGAAAGAGGCGGATCAAATACCGGCAAAAGCAGATATACAGTCCGGGGAAAAGGAAGTAAAATCGCCAGAAAATAATAAACAGTTTGGCCAGATGGACGAAATATCCCCCGGCAAGGGTAAGGACAAAAAATCTTCTTCCAAAAAGAAAGATAAAAGCGAAGAGGAATCATCCAAGAAAGCTCAAAAGAGCAAGAACAGGAATTCCAAGAATAAAGAAAAGAAGTCAAAGAACGGGAACGACAGGTTCGTTAATCTCGAGGAAAAGGAATTTGAAAAGGGCGCGTTGGAGTATTTTGAGAATCAGTCAAAGCCCGATGTAAAGACCAAAAAGAGCAAAGATAAAAAGAATTCGGACAAAAAGAACAAAGAGTCCAAAAAGCATAAAAAGGAGTCCGACAGGGACAACAAAGGTAATAACCAATGAAAAAACATGAACTTAATGGCAAATGGAGGATGAGGATCATCGGAGCAGATGAGACCCTGACCGGAAAGGACGGCATAGAGGCAAATATTCCGGGATCGATGTATTCCAATCTCCTTAACGCCGGTTTGATCGATGATCCGTATTACAGGGCCAATGAAGTGCGTTTGCTGCCGCTTAACGATAATGACGTAGAATTTGGGACAGAGTTTGTGGTGACCGGGGATATGATGAGCGCCGATGCTCTGATACTTCGCTTTGACGGGATAGACACCATTTCGGATATCTATGTAAATGATACGCTCATCGGACACACCTCCAACATGCACAGAACCTATGAGTATGACCTGTTTATGAAGGCAGATTGTGATCATTCGGACGGCATGATAAATGGTGTCCGGTCCAAAGGATGCGTATTTGACGGAATAAATAAGCTTAAGGTGGTCATTTATTCTCCGACAAAATACATCTCTACGGAGCAGACTAAAGTCTATACAGGCGGCGCTTCCGAGGCTATGGAAGGCTTTCCTCACATCAGAAAGGCTCACTGCATGTTCGGATGGGACTGGGGCCCCAGGATTCCGGACATGGGAATATTCAGGGATGTCAGACTGCTTGAGATTCGGGGAGGAAAGATCAATTCGGTTTACATAAAACAGGAGCATCTTTCAAGAGACGGTGCAGTCAGAAAAGTCAGACTTTCTTTCACACCGGATGTAACTCTGTTCGGAAGCCTGGCAGGAAGACGCGAAACCGACAGGAAAAACGAACTTTTTGTACGTGTTACTATAACCGGCCCGGACGGCAGGAAGGTAATGAGCGAGGAATCGTTCAGAATGAGGGAAACATACCATATAGCGGTAGATGATCCCAGACTGTGGTGGCCCAGAGGCTATGGGGAGCAGAACCTGTACGAGGCAGAGGTAATCCTGTACAAAAAGGATAAAGATGATACGGAATCGGTTATAGATTCATGGACGAGGCGTATAGGTCTAAGGACCATAACGGTAAACACAGATGAAGATGAATTCGGAAGATGCTTTGCCCATGAAGTCAACGGCATAAAAGTATTTGCTATGGGCGCGGATTACATTCCGGAGGATAATCTTCTGTCGCGTGTGACCCCGGACAGGACCCGAAAACTCCTTGAAGAAGCTGTGTGGGCAAATCATAACTGCATCAGGATCTGGGGAGGAGGATACTATCCGGACGACTGGTTTTATGATATATGTGACGAACTCGGACTTCTCGTATGGCAGGATTTCATGTTCGCCTGCGCCAGCTACGAACTTGACGATGAGTTCGAACAAAATATCACTGAGGAGATCAGGGAGAATGTGATACGGCTTCGCCATCATGCTTCTTTGGCCCTTTGGTGCGGAAATAACGAGATGGAAACGCAGGTTCTCGACGGTGCATGGCGCCCTTCGATGAAGCAGCGGGGAGATTATACCAAACTCTTTGAGTATATCATTCCGAAGATAGTTAAGGAAAACGATCCCACGGCTTTTTACTGGCCGTCATCGCCTTCTTCAGGTGGTAACTGGGACAATCCCTGGGACGAGCACAGAGGAGATGTTCATTATTGGGATGTCTGGCACGGCGAAAAGCCCTTTACGGACTATAGAAACTACCGGTTCAGATACCTGTCGGAGTTCGGCTTCCAGTCTTTCCCTAGCATAAAGACAGTCAACAGTTTCACAGAACCCGGGGACAGGAATGTATTTTCATACGTGATGGAGATGCACCAGAGAAACCGTGCGGCCAACGGCAAGATATTAAAATATCTGTCAGCAACATACCTGTATCCGAAGGACCTGGAAATGCTGATATATGCCTCACAGTTATTGCAATCTGATGCAATTAAGTACGGAGTGGAGCATTTCAGGCGATACCGCGGAGAATGCATGGGAGCTGTGGTGTGGCAGCTAAATGATATCTGGCCTGTGGCTTCCTGGGCTTCGATAGATTACTACGGACGCAGGAAGGCGCTTCATTATGCCGAGAGGAGGATGTTTGCGCCCATACTCATCTCATGTGAGGAAACAGGGGAGCTGACTGAACGCCCATACTGTATTGAGGAACCTCATCCGATAGAGATCGGTGCCAGACTTCATGTTGCCAATGAGACAATGAATGACGTATCCGGAACAGTGAAATGGTCTCTGAACTTGCCGGACTCTACGGTTCTGACACAGGGTGAAACTGATGTGACGGTTCCGTCATTGGATGGAATCTGGTTGGATTATATGGACTTTGGTGAATACGACGAACATGTCATTAACCTGGCGTTTTCCTTTGAAATTGGCGGAGAAACAGTTTCTGACGGAACTGTCATATTCACACCGCCGAAGCACTATGCCTTTGTTGATCCTCATCTTGATATTGAAGTGGACAAAGAAAAATCGACCATTACGGTCAATTCAGATGCCTATGCCAAAGGAATATGCATTGAGGGGATCGACGGGGATGTTACGCTCTCAGATAACTACTTTGATATGGAAAAAGGCAGCAGGACCGTCATGATAACAAGCGGTAATGCTTCTTCTTTCAGGGTGTATTCCGTATATGATATTGCCGGATAACCGTATTTAATATGTAATTATATAGTAAAAAATGTACAATCAAACTTGAATACTTTCTTATAGGTGGTAAAATAAAAGCGATAGTGCTTTTGTGTTGTAAAAGGAGAATAATGAGGGGCTGCGAGATATTTGGGCGGCCGCCGTGTTATGACGGTATGTTTCTTTACGACTTAATCAACAAAGACGTTAAATTTGAGGATGAAACCAGGAAGGTTATGGTCGCATTGCGAGTAATGTATCTTGCAGTGCTTTTTTCGTTGATTTTGAATACTTTTGTTCTGGGCACACAGGCCATGTATGACCAAAGGGTGAAATTGCTTTTTCTGGTAGCGGCCAATATCGTTTTACTCGTCCAGACATATTGTTTCAGGACCAAGATCGTTTTATGGTCCTATATTGTTTTTTCCTTCGTGTGGATATTCATGATGATCCCTATAGAAGGATGGAAGGCCGGAGTACAGAATTTCTTCATGCCGATGCTGATGCTGGTCTTCTTCGGCTCCTATTCCAAAAAGCTTCAGAAATTCATCATTGCAGCACTTGTCCTGATAGTAAGGATATCATTCATCGTGCTGATGAGTGATGCTTATGTATCCTTGTACAGTGATCCTGCCAGGGACAAAGCACTGCAGATAGTCAATGTCACAGCTGTGTTTTGCTGTGCCGTTTATATTTCATACAACTTCAGTAAGGCTGAAAAGGAATCCGAGGGTAAGCTGATCAAATATAACGACACGCTCAAGGAAGCAGCCAATACCGATCAGCTCACCGGACTGTTCAATCGTCGCCGGGCCGAGCAGTATATGGAGGAGCAGATCGAAGCATCAAACGGCAATCCCATCAGCATTTCGATCGGAGATATTGACTTCTTCAAGAAGGTTAACGACACTCACGGACATGACGCCGGAGACGAGGTGTTAAAGCATATAGCAAATGTCATGAAGGATACTCTTCGCAGTGATTCATTCATCGCCAGATGGGGAGGAGAGGAATTCCTCATAGTTCTGCCCAACTGTAACGGCGATCAGGCTTATATGGCTCTCGACAGACTGAGAAGACGCATCATGGGCAGTTCGGTTCTGGTAGGTGATGCAGAGATCAGCGTGACCATGACATTCGGTGTTTCTGAATATGATTTCTCCGGCAGTATGGATGCATCCATCAAGGAAGCTGATGAACGTCTCTACAGAGGCAAGGAGAACGGCCGAAATCAGGTAGTATATTAATTGATGAATGATGGATACATAATGATACATAACGGACACATAATGGATACATAATGATACTTAACGGATACATAATGGATATATAATGATACATAATGGATACATAATGATACATAATGGACACATAATGGATGAATAATAGATGCGTAATGGATGAATGAGGGATGAATAATAGATGCGTAATGGATGAATGATGGATGAATAATAGATGCATAAAACTTGTGTAGTTCGTCATATAGTAAGACAGTGACAACCATTGATGTCATCGATATTATGAACATGTGCCGATAACACTATGTAACTGCGGTACTGAGATCCTGCTATACTTAGCAGGATTTTTTGTGTTTTTCTTGTCCTCCTGGTCAGGTATGCCACCGGCATTATATATTATATTCTTTCTTCAAGAACAGCCCGCGATGAGGCTAAACATTTCGAAGAGGATTAATTTGTTTAAAAATGACCTGAAAGTCCATTCAACCCACCTCCGGGTCACAACTATTGCTTGAATATCTGCCTCGTCCGCCACTCTTTGGCTCAAAAAATGACCTGAGCGAGCAGCTGTGAGTTCCTGGGTCACATTTATTGCTCAAATTATAGCTTGATCCGCCGTTTCCTGGTTCAAAAAATGACCTGACGCAAGGCTACATTGTTTTCAGGTCACACAAAAAGCTCGCCGAAAGAAAACCTCAGCCGGAATCAAGTTGAAAAAATGACCTTGAACGGCACTAAATGATTCTCAGGTCATTTTTATCTTCAGATAGATACATACATTGAGCACAGATCATAAGGAGAAATGACCTGAGAAGCGGTTGTGAGCTTCCTAGGTCACAAAACAGGCGCAACTGCCGTAGAAAGAGGGTAAGGACGAAAGAAAAAAGAAAGTAGCTAAGAGAAGGAAACTAAAACACTGCTACAAGAAAGATGATAAAAGATAAAAGCTAAAAGAAAGCTGCTAAAAAAGCAGCTAAGAGAAAGCAGCTAAAAGAAAGATGATAAAAGCTAAAAGAAAGCAACTAAGAGAAGGAAACTAAAAAACTGATAAACGAAAGATGAAGAAAATGAACAGTACATCTTGACAAAAAGAATTAATATGATATCATAATGATATCATTTATTAACAACCCGCAAAGGGTACACCATAAACAAGATGGTGTGAAAGGAGTAGATATGAACGAAAACAATGTCAGGGAAAAGGTTATCGAAGGCCATAAGTTTGGAGGTCTTATGCTGGTATTGACTATATTGATGTATGTCGTTTCGGTACCCGGCTTATTGATATCAGTTGCAGGGACTTCTTCCAGATTCAGGGCGATCGCCGGAATACTGGCGCTGTTCTTCCTGTTATATCTGATATTTGGCTGGATACTTTTCCTGGGACTTAAGGTCTTAAAACCGGGTGAGGCACTGGTTCTTACTCTCTTTGGAAAATATGTCGGCACACTCAAGGGTGACGGGTTCTTCTTCGTCAATCCGTTCTGTACCGCATTTAATCCTGCAGCAGCTACCAAGCTGGGCCAGAGCGGAGATATTGTTGAACCCAAGGGACACTCTTCGGTATCGGTTACCAGCAGCGGAGTTGCAGTAAACAGTGAATCTATGGTTTCAAAGAAGATATCGTTGAAGGTAATGACTCTTAACAACAGCAAACAGAAGGTCAACGATGTACTCGGTAATCCCGTGGAGATAGCTGTGGCTGTAATGTGGAGAGTTTCAGATACCGCAAAAGCAGTGTTTAACGTAGATAACTACAAGGAATACCTGTCATTGCAGTGTGACAGCGCCGTACGTAATGTGGTTAAGCTCTACCCCTATGATATGGCTGAAAACGTTGATACGACAGGCGACGGAGTGGCAGACGACGGTTCCCTGAGAGGATCTACAGAGGTTGTAGTCGGCAAGATCAAGGATGAGATTCAGAGCAAGGTTGCAGATGCCGGTCTGGAGATAGTAGACGCCAGGATCACATATCTGGCATACGCTCCGGAAATAGCAGCGGCAATGCTCCAGCGACAGCAGGCAGCAGCTATAGTCGACGCCAGAAAGCTCATCGTTGACGGCGCGGTAGGTATGGTTGAAATGGCTCTTGACAGACTCGATTCAACTAAGATGGTAGATCTTGATGATGAGCGCAAGGCAGCAATGGTATCAAATCTCCTGGTGGTACTGTGCGGTAATCATGACGCTCAACCCATAGTCAATACCGGAAATCTGTATTGACAGAAACCGGGATCAAACACACAGAAGGTTGACATAACATGACTGAAAAGAAACAGGTTCCGCTGAGACTTAATGAAAAACTGTATAATGCAATAGCTGAGTGGGCTGAGGATGATTTTCGGTCTATTAACGGACAGATAGAATATCTGCTGACAGAGTGCGTCAGACAGCGCAAAAAGAACGGCAGATACGTATCTGATACAATGGACGAACCTCCCAAACTGGACATTTAGCTTTTAAGCCTTTTCTCAGGATGCTCGAATCATGCCTGAGAGGAGGCTTTTCTGAAATACTTTAAGGAGAGAGCAAATGGATATGAACAGGATGATACCTAAAGCAGGATCATTGATCGTAAAAGTGACAATATTTCTGTATGCAGTATTTCTGTTGATCAATTTTTCTATGGGCAGCTTCTTTGTCGGTCTAATTCTGCCGATAGGGTTTATTATGATGACGGAAGGCTTGCACATGTTGCGTGGTGCGTATATTATCTGCCCATCGGAATACTTTCATTTCTTCATTAATAACCTATCATAGAGAACGATCTGGATACAGGAGGAGAAAATAACCAAGATGAAAAATGAGCCACTAACCCCGTCCCGGGGGTCCGTGAAAAATGAGCCACTAACCCCGTCCCGGGGGGTCAAAACAGGACTGGTCATGGAAGGCGGAGCGATGCGCGGAATGTTTACCTGCGGAGTGCTCGATGTCTTTATGGAAAAGGGCATCACCTTCGACGGCGCTGCGGGCATCTCTGCCGGAGCCGTGTTTGGCTGCAATTACAAATCAAAACAGATCGGAAGACCGATCCGTTATAATATGAAA
>JAILAN010000105.1 GCA_024681595.1 Lachnospiraceae bacterium | reverse complement strand
TGAAGCGAGAGTGTCTATAGCTTACGCATCGGGGGCAAAGAGCACATCCTATGATGTTGTAAAGGCTTATGTCAGCGAACGTATTGGTAAGTTCTCTAAGCAGGAAGTACTTATGGGATGCCCAAGTATGGGAAGTTCATCTGTAGAGTCTGCTTTGAAGAAACTCGTCGAGGAGGGAACGCTGGTAAGAATTGGTGCGGGTAGAAAAACTCTGTATGCCAGAGCGGATCATTCATTAAAGAACTAACAAAAACTCGGTACGGAGCTGAGTCTACCGGGTTTTATGTATGATGAGGATGTAAAAATACATTTTCAAATAGAGAGCTTATGATATATTTATGCTAGTGAAATATGATAAAGGCCTCGAGGATATTCCTTGGGGCTTTTGTTATGCAAAGGATGTGATGACCATGCCACGAAAACCGAAACATCCATGCGGATATCCGGGATGCCCGGAGCTGACGGATAAGAGATACTGCCTGAAGCACCAGAGACTTGTGAACAGACAGTATGAAAAGTATGACAGAGATCCGGTGACACAGGCAAGATACGGATATACATGGAGGAAGATACGATACATATACACGAAAGAGCATCCCTTCTGTGAGGAATGTCTCAAGGAGGGAAGATTCGTTCCTGTCGAGCAGGTTCATCACATCAGGCCTCTTGCAGAAGGCGGGACGAATGATGATGATAACCTGATATCGCTATGCATGTCATGTCACTCGCATATACACGCGAAACGCGGTGACCGGTGGCGTAAACAGAAGGGGTAGGGGGCATTCGAATCTCTATCACAATGTGATGCATACAACGGCGCCAGGGTGAGATGTGTAAAAATGCGAATTCAAACGGAGTATTAAAGGCAGGGCTCAAAAGGCTCTTTTTTTATAACAAAAAGAAGATAATCCCGCTAGCAACGTCTTATGGTTCGGCGCGCTGGGATCATCTTCTGAGACAAGGAAGACGAAACCGCTAGTACCGGCTTTGGAACCACCGAACTGGAATCACCTTCCTGTAAGAAAAATATACAGAAAATGGATTCAAAAGTCAATTTTAGAAAATGAGGTAAAGAAATGGCAAAGGACGGAACCGCGAGAGGCGGACAGAGGGTCGGTGCAGGAAGGAAACCGAAGGCACTTGCAGATAAAGTAGCGGAGGGCAGCATGGGACCGGTACTGGTACTGGTCTTTCCTGATCCTGCGGAACTGACGGGTGAGGACATACCTCCTGTGAAGGAGCTCCTGAAAGCATCACAGAAGAGCGGGGTTGACCTATGCGCGGAGGACGTGTTCAAGGCGACTTTCATGTGGCTCAAGGAGAGGGGCTGGGACCGGTTCGTCAATAACCAGCTGATAGAACAGTATGCGATGTCGGTATCGAGGTGGATTCAGTGCGAGACGATGATCTCAGAATATGGTTTCCTCGGAAAGCATCCGACCACAGGGGCGGCAATAGCAAGCCCTTATGTGCAGATGAGCCAGACGTATTTAAAACAGGTAAACCAGTGCTGGTACCAGATATACCAGATTGTGAAGGACAACTGCTCCGTTGAATATGGAGGCGCAAGTCCGCATGATGACCTGATGGAGAGACTGCTATCGGCAAGGAAGAGGGGATAGGGAATGGAGTACACAAAGAAGAAGCTTAAGGATATAACGCCATATGAGAACAACCCGAGGATAAACGATGATGCAGTGGAAGATGTCATGGAGAGCATCAGGCAGTGCACATACGTCACCCCAATCATCGTAGATGAGGACAAAGTGATACTTGCCGGACATACAAGGTACAAGGCACTCATGGCACTCGGGTTTGAAGAGATACAGTGCCTTGTCTGTGAGGGGCTTACAGAGGAGACAAAGAAAAAATACCGGTATCTTGATAACAAGACCGGAGAGAAGGCAACATGGGATCTCATGAAATTGGAGGTCGAACTCGAGGACGTTGACCTTGAGGGGTTCGATTTCTTTGGCATGGCAGAGGATTTTACGGAAGGGGCTTCAAAGACGAAGAAGGCGGAAGGCTCCACCGAATATGATACAGAGGTGTTTTCAGATGAAGAGTTCAAGTACGAATGCCAACGAGGGGATTCGGGGATATTATGAGTTCCTGAATTATAAGCGTTATAAGAACCTCCGGGGAGTGACCGATTACAGGACGGCATGCGATCTCATACAGAAGGACGGATGGGCGACGAGCCTGACATATGCCGAGAGCCTGAAGAAGTATATAGAGTATTACGGCCTTCTGGAATGGGATTCAAAGGCTCTTGGAGGAAAGATGCCCGACCGCTTCATACCGGGTACATATACCGTCATATCGAACGGTCTGAAGGTCAGGAGCGGGGCAGGGATGCAGTATTCACAGAAACTGTTTTCTGAAATGACCGAAGCTGCACAGAAGCAGAACCCCGAGTACAAGGATAAGGGTGTGGCCGCCTACAAGAAAGGTACAAGGTTCACGGCAAAGCGGATCATCAAGGTCAGTGATCAGGAATACTGGGCGGAGACACCGAGCGGATATGTTTGTCTGATGAAGGACGGAACTGAATATGTGAAATGAGATGACGCGTAGGTTTGCGGGAGACCGTGACCTGCGCGTTTTTTTATTGTTTTTCTGTGTGACACTTCTATGACCCTTACAGGACTATAACGTATTTAGAAATAAAGAAAAGCTTCCGGACCGGTAGCCCGGAGAAGGAGGAAAAAGAAATGTTAGAGATCAGAGAAGAAGAAATGAATATGGTAAACGGCGGCAGCATCCTCGAAGGACTTATCGGAGCACCAAAATATAATTACGGTGAATGGGTTGTCTCCAAAAGGTTACCTACTATGGGCGTTGGAACGATAGTAGGAAGAATGTATCTGCTGGGATGGAATTACACGGTACAGGCAGGCGACAATACGTATACGGCTTCCGAAGATGACCTCGAATACGCTATCAGAAGATAAACAGTTGTAACAAAATACGGCGAAGGAAAGAAGGCGAACATCATGAAGAAGATCAATGAAATAGAAGAACTCAAAATGGTAACAGGTGGCGTAGGAACTATTTGTGATAAGGATGACATCCCTCCGTTTGGTTATGACAGACCCCCGGTAGGTACGATGTTTCCTCCCTGTGAAGCAGGAGCAGTTGACAGAAGACACTAAACTTTTTCATATAACCTCCCTATCCCTCGGGTCATATGGTCCGGGGGACTTTTTCGTCTTTGGGAGGACTCCTCGGTTTTTACAATTTCATATGGGGATTTTCAGAAAAAAGTCCGATAAAGCCCGAAAATAAAGGATTCTGCGTATCGGGGATAGCCGGGTTATTACAGAAGCGACTGTAAATCCTGACTTTTTTCATTGTGGGGAGATTATGGGACACATTATCAATTATCCTTGGATTGTAGCAAGGGATGAGGGGCTTCTCGGAAGGAGGAAACCATCATGACAACACTCATAATAATCATTGTGATACTGTGTATCATCGGTTCCTGCAGTGATACTTCAAGTAGCAATACTACGCATTACAGCCGGAGTGATTACAAGCGTGACAAGCGCCAGTACAAGAAGGAGATGAAAAGGCTCCGTAAGGCACAGGAACAGGCTGAGATGGATGCGTTCGAGGATATGATCATGTATATGGAAGTGTTCTCAGATGACTAAAGGAGCTAGGGGAATATGAAAAGGTTTTTCTACTGGGTAATGAAGACGATCTGCAGGAATAAGGACTGTGCATGCTTCTGCCCGAAATGCGAATATTACGAGCAATGCAGACACGACGGATGAACGTGTGAAATCAGATGAGGGGAGATAAATGATTATGATCGCTATGAACAGCTACAGATTCAACTACACGATGGAACTTTGGGAACTCCGCGACTTTACGGCAAAGGAGCTTCTGGATAACTGGAATTACATATACCGGTATGCATCTACGGAAGAGTCGGAGGATGACGTGTATTTCCTTGCGGACTGTCTCGATGTCCTGAATGAGAAGGTTATGCAGCTGTCAGAAGGGGACAGGACATGGGTGCTTGATAAGGCAAGGAATGATGTTGCCGGGATGAGCATAGGAGAGAATGTACTGCGGATGGCAGGATAGGAGGACAAGGCTATGATGATAAGCCCGAAAGTGTATATTGGCGAAATAAAAGATTATCCGTATGACAAACTGATCAAGGAAAGAGACAAGCTGATGAAATCGATCAAAAACTTTGAGAAAAAGTATTCTGAAGGTCACAGATCCGGAGATGAATGGCATATCTGCCCGCCACCAACCGCTGTTTATCAGTGTAACCTTGAATACTTGTCGGAACTGTGTACTTTTATGCATTAGAAATTCAACACGGACTATGTGTGGGGAGGCAAATAAATGCAGTTTCTACATTTGTATTACGAAGACTATCCGGCAGGGGATAATCCTGAAAAACACAGATTATCATATCCATATGCCGTCATAATACGCGACAAGGACGAACGTGCTGAGTTTGCAGAAATGCTTGAAAGAGACGGGTTCAAGCGGGTGACATTTGAGCACGGTATTTCTGTTATGTATGTGAACTTTACACTCAAAAGATTTGGGTACGCAGTTAAGGCTGTATCGTCTGGAACAATCGACAATGACCTCCATGAGAAATCGGAGTTTATGGAAAACATCTATTCTCGATACAAATCGGATGAATCGTATCGGCAGGATCTTGAGAATAATTTTGCTCTGTCTGCAGCCCGATCTATCGTAAGTTCAATCGGAACCTTAATGAAAAATCGGACATGCACAGATAAACGATTCTTTGATTATGAGTTTAGACGTATAGAGATGGATATGGCGGAGGTCAGGAGATTTATGGAAGAGTTCCGGAGTTCATATTATTGATGGAGCTAAAAGGAGGATTAGCAATGGAAAGAACAATCAGGGTTACGGGCAAGGGTAAGATTTCGGTTACACCGGACAGGATAAGGCTTCTGATCAAGCAGACAAATGTCCTGAACACATATGAAAATGCCATAAAGGATTCATCAGAAAGCAAGGGATTCCTGAATGAGGCGTTCTGCAAGCTGGGATTCAAGAAGGAAGACCTGAAGACCACATATTTCAACATAGATACGAAGTACGAGAGGTATCGTGATAAACATGACAATTGGAGAGAGAAGTTCCTGGGATATGAGTATGTTCATCGCATGAAGATTGAGTTCGAAAAGGATAACGAACTTCTCGGGAAGGTACTGGGAGTTATGGCCAAATGTGCGGGAGAGCCGGAGTTCACGATACAGTTCACGGTTTCAGATCCGGAAGCGTCAAAGAACGAACTGCTTGCAAAGGCGGTCGAGGATTCAAGAGCAAAAGCAGATGTTCTCAGCAGGGCCACGGGCGTCGGGTTGGGAGAAATCCTGTCAATCGACTATTCGTGGGGAGAATTGGAAATCTACTCAAGGCCACTCGAGAATGTTAAATACTGGAAATGCGAGGCAGATGAATTGGATTCCATCGGGCTTGATATCGAAGCTGATGATATTGATATAACCGATACAGTGACAGTCCTATGGTCAATAAAATAGGCTTTGCAAGTCTTCAAAGCACATCAGGATTGTGATAAAATTAAGGAGCGTTTTGCATGAAAAACGAACAGGATTTAAGGGACTTTATCAGCCGTCAGAAATGGATATTTGCAAAAACATATGTGAACAGGGCACCACATGAGTATGTTGTTAGAAAGAACATTAACGGGACGGATGAAGAGTTCATGGATATCGTTGATTATATACAGAATAATGGTATAACCATAAGCATTATACAAGGAGGGATAAAAATATGCGTTGTAAGAACTGCGGATATGATGTGCCGGAAGGAGAAAAGTTTTGTTCGAATTGTGGAACACCAATAACATCGGAATTTGAGCAGCCTATTCGCCGCCCGGTTCCCAATACTACACAAACTACGAGACAGAGGCAGCCTAGGAGAGATGACTATAATCGTTCTAACGACGTGAATGTTGGTCCCTCATTGGCTATTGGTATCATTTCTTTGGTTCTTTCAATTGTTGGAGCCACGATGTTTGGTACTATAGTTGCGCTGATAGCCTTGGCACTGGGTATTGTTGGTCTGGTATTAAGTATTAACGTTCGTAAAAGATCAAATGAAGAGAAAGGTTTACCTGCTTTTATATGTTCTCTTCTTGGATTGATCTTTGGAGCTATTTTTGCATGTGCATGTACTTTTTGTGGAGCGTGCTCGTGTGGATATGGTTTTTTCGGATTCGTGGGATCGTCATGTCTTGCAAAGAAGGCAGCTGACGAGGCGACGGAGCAGGTTCAGGAGCAAATAGATATTCTTACAGACGAAATAGATAAAGCAGCAGATGAATATAATAAAGCAGTGGATGAAAGCTTAAAAGAGTACGATAAAGCTATGGATGAAACAATGAAAGAATACGATAAGGCTATGGATGAAACGATGAAAGAGTACAATAATGCAATGGACGATCTGCTCAATAGTTTGGGGAAATAAATGTATCCGTATATAGTAATCTCTGAAAGTATTAGAATTCCTACATACGGGGTAATGTTTTTTATTGGATATGCGGGCGCAGTGTGTATAGCAATGCGCTCCGCTTTATTTTATCGAGTAAATAAGTGGGATGTTATTTATTCGGCAGTTTATATGATCCTGGGTATAGGAGTGGGAGCCAAGTTGATGTATTTTGTTAGCAAAGTTCCACGCATTTTTTTGCATTTTGATGCCTTTGTCAAATTATGGAGATTGGATATAATGAGTGCTCTCAACTATCTGTTTGGGGGATTGACATTTTATGGTGGTTTAATCGGCGCAGCGACAGGATTGATAGTTTACTGTAGGATATATCAAGTAGATATCGGTGGATTGTCCAAGCTAATGATTCCTTATATACCTTTTGTTCACATGTTCGGCAGAATAGGTTGTTTTTTTGCGGGATGTTGTTATGGAATTCCGTACAAAGGTCCCCTTGCAGTTCACTTTCCATATAATGAAATTGAGCCGAAATTGAGTGAGGTTTCGCGCTTTCCGGTACAACTACTAGAGGCTGGAGGCAATCTGGTACTATTTATCATTCTGTTTGTATATCGAAGAAAAGGTCGTCCTAGCGGGAAAACTCTATTTGGATTATATCTTCTACTGTATGGGGTTATGAGGTTCTTTATTGAACTACTAAGAGATGATCTTGATAGGGGGCAATACAAGCTGTTTTCCACTTCGCAAATAATTAGTGTTATTGTCGTTGCAGTGGGACTCTATTTTATTGTTACTTCTAAGCGTGAAAGAAGCAAAAAGATCTGCAATAACGAATGATACCATTACTTAATCTCTGATATGCAATAAATCATTTTGGTGATTATAAGCTTTGCTTTGTGGAGCGCTCGAGTTCTATGGTAAACTGTGTAGTATGAGTAAAGGATTATCAGAACGAGACATAAGAACAATTGAAAATCTAGCCAGAACCGGCATGGGCTTTGACGATCTATGCCACGCATTTATTCAATTTCCGTATGAAGAGATTGAGAAGGTGTACACGCGGGTGCGACGGGAGACCGTCGGAGATATCGAGGCCGGAACCAAGATTAACTGCTCGTAGAAATAAAGAGACCATCATGCAATGCACGATGGTCTTTATATTATCCGGCAGGAATAAGCCCACCGGGAAGGGCGGAAAGTTGCCGCCACATGATAATGATATCATAAATTCGGATCCTTTATCATTTCTTTTTGAACAGCGTGTTCAGAGTCTTTGCAAGATCCTTGTTTGCGAGAACAGCTTCGATGAGGCTGTCGTTAGGCTTCTTGTCTGCTTTAAGAACTTCCATTGCCTCTTTCTTTGTTGCAGTGCTTGCATCCCTGTAAAGCTCTACTAACTTCTTCTCGGTAGCTGTAAGCTTTAAGGAAGTAGCAGAAGAGGTTGTCTTCTTAGCAGTGGTTGTCTTTTTAGCTGCCGTAGTCTTCTTCGCCGGAGCCGACTTCTTAGCAGTAGTTGTTTTCTTTGCAGTTGTGGTTTTCTTTGCTGCCTTTGTTGTAGCCGCTTTCTTAACCGTTGTTGCCTTCTTTACAGGTGTTGCTTTCTTGGTTGTAGCAGTTTTCTTTGCTGCCGGTTTCTTTGTAGTTGTAGCCATTGAAAATACCTCCTTCTCCCAAAGGGTATGGACCGTATGGGGATCGAACCCTCAAGTTCCCAAGCACGCTCCGCATTGTTTTGCTTGTTTTGGGGCGGCGCAGGTTAGTTCCTGCGCCTGATGTCAACCTTACCCACGAAACGAAAGAATATCTCGAGTCTTTTCCCTTTTGTTCTCCG
>JAILAN010000087.1 GCA_024681595.1 Lachnospiraceae bacterium | reverse complement strand
CCTTATACAGCAATCATCAGCCGTAAAAGACCCTGCGAAAATGCTTGTAAGATAAAGGCTATCCATATGAACGAGGATAAGGCCGCCGCTATCGACAATGACAAGTGTATCGCATGCGGAGCCTGCGTTTATCAGTGTCCTTTCGGCGCTATCATGGAAAAATCCTTTATCCTTGATGCTATAGATATCATCAAGAAGAGCAATAACAATAAAAAATACAAGGTTTTCGCTGTTGTGGCTCCTTCAATCGCCAGCCAGTTTACTTACGCAAAACTCGGTCAGGTCGTTTCGGGACTTAAAGAACTGGGCTTCCATAAAGTAGTCGAAGCAGCGCTGGGCGCTGACATAGTAGCAGATTCAGAAAGCCGTGAGCTCGTAGAAAAGGGATTCCTCACCAGCTCATGCTGTCCCGCGTTTGTAACTTATGTGGAGAAGAACTTCCCGAATCTCGTTCAGTATGTTTCGCACAATCTTTCTCCTATGGCTGCTATTGCCAAATACATAAAAGAAAAGACGAAGAACAGCCGTGTGATCTTCATCGGACCTTGTACTGCAAAAAAAGTGGAGTTCCAAAAAGAGGAAGTCAGGAAATATGTTGATGTTGTCATGACCTTCGAAGAGCTTCAGGCGTTATTTGATTCAAAGGATATAGATATCACTGCGCTTCCTGAGGAAGAACTCGACGATGCTTCATATTTTGGCAGGATATTCGCCCGTTCTGGAGGTCTTACCGAAGCTGTGTCAGAGGCTATAAAGGAGCATGGCGAAACAGATTTCAAGCTCAAGGCCTGCACATGCGACGGAATAGAGCAGTGCAAACTCGCACTTCTGAAGAAGAATAAGGATATGCTCGATGCCAACTTTATCGAAGGTATGGCATGCATCGGAGGATGTGTAAACGGCGCAGGATGCCTTACACACAGTGAAAAGAACAGAACAGAAGTAGATAAATACGGCAGTGAGGCTCAGGAAAAGACTATAGCCGATGCCTTAGCCTCACTGAAATGATCCGATCTTTATCCGAACATACGGAAAAGGCCTATTACTTTACCTAATATCTCCAGATTCTCAACTATTATGGGATCCATGGTATCATTCTCCGGCTGAAGACGGAAGTGACCGTTCTCTTTATAAAAGGTCTTTACGGTAACACTGTCTTCGATCAGAGCAACTACCTTATCACCGTTCTGAGCAGTATTCTGCTGCTCAACGAGAATCTGGTCACCGTTAAAGATACCGGCGTTGATCATGCTGTCACCCTTTACCTTCAGCATAAAGGTCTGAGCATTAGGCATATATTCTGCGGGAACAGGAAAGTACCCGTCGATATTCTGAACAGCAAGGATAGGCTGTCCGGCTGTAACCGTGCCGACAATGGGGACATTAACGAGTTCGCGTCTGACAAGGTTAAATGAATCATCAACGATCTCTATGGCACGCGGCTTCGCAAGATCACGACGGATATAGCCGTTTTTCTCAAGTGCCTCAAGGTGTGAGAAAACGGACGAGGTGGATTTCAGATTAACAGCAGCGCCTATGTCGCGGACAGTGGGCGGGAACCCCCTGTTAATGATCTGATCCTTAATGTAATCAAGGATCTCCTGCTGTTTTTTAGTGATTTTTCCGTATCCCATAAATAACCTCCGTTAATCAGAAATAATAATCATATCTTAGTCTTAAAATACAAAGAGCGTAGTATACAAATTACTGCGCTCTTAAGTATAATCGATTTATTTTCTCTTGTCAAACCTTTGTTCGGGAAAGTTCGTTCATGTATTTCCTGTTTTTACCCAGTTCGGAAGGATTCCGTTCGTTACCGCATTGAACATCCTGTCCCTGAAGCCGGGATTTTCATGCTCGAGTTTCTTTACAAGATCCTTTATGTATTCACGCTTTGTCTTGCCGTCTGCGGGGCACGGATTCTTTAGTATCGGAAGATCATAGTTATTCTTAAAACCGACCACATCGCATTCATCGATATAGATCAGAGGGCGGATGAGCGTGATATCCGTGCGATCAAGATAGGTAACGGGCGCAAAGCAGTAAAAATGTCCCTCATATATCAGCGACATCAGAGCAGTCTCAATGACATCATCCCTGTGATGCGCATACGCGGATTTATTGCATCCGAGCTTTTTGGCAGCTTCATTAAAAGCACCTTTCCGCATCTTGGCACATAAAGAGCAGGGATTGCTTTCTTTTCGCACATCAAAGACCACTTCGGCAATATCGGTTTTTATCTCTGTATAATTGACATCGAGACTCTTACACAATTCTGCGATCTTTGACGTATCAAAACCATCAAAACCAAGATTTACGGTAATGGCCTCAAGCTCATATCTGACCGGATAGAAGCGGCGGAGCCCCGCGAGCGCATAAAGGAGAGCAAGAGAGTCTTTACCTCCGGAAATGCCTATGGCGATCCTGTCACCTTCTTTTATCATACTGTATTCATCAAGAGCTTTTCTCGTAAGACTGTATAAACGCTGAAGCTGCATAATTAACTCCATTTCCTGACACATTTCAAATATCTTATCCCAAGGGATGTCATAACCCGCGGATTGCTTCGCTGTTTGTCGTTTATTTCCCAGATCACGCACAGCATATCTTTTATACATTTAAATATTTTTTT
>JAILAN010000064.1 GCA_024681595.1 Lachnospiraceae bacterium | reverse complement strand
AGACTGTATAGGAACTATATCTGTCTTTTGTCCGTTAACTTTACAGTTCCAGCCTTTATTGGGATAAACCGGGACAAAAAGGTACCTATCTCCCTGAACCCTGGCAGATATATCTACTCCTGAATGGTTCATCACATAACTAAAATCATCAGCATAATCAGGTGTGACAGACAAAAACTCCCGGACCGGCATATAAGCAATATCAAATTCCGGATCATCTCCTTGAACTTCAATCACATAATGACCCTTTTCATATTCGCCAAGAGCTATTATACCATTTTCCCATGTAGTATTGCCGAAAGAATACTCTTCATCGCACATCCTGGCTTCAGGATCTTCTGACGTGATACTGATCTTTTCAGTTTCACTCTCCGGAGACAGATAGCAATATACTATTGAAGGCTCTTCTAGTGAAATTGTATATTTTTCATCCCCGATTCTTTCTGCTTTTTTTAGCAGCTTCTTCTTTAATATCAATCCTGCTAAATTGTTCTGAATATCAAAAGGATTCTCACCTGTTTCATAATAATTCATGTCTTCCTTATTTATCAGAATCCCGGGTTTATATTCATTATTTGTTCTGTATATATTGAAATCGCTGATGTTTCCATCGTGATGGTAAATTGGGCTGTCCATTTTTTCCGTACAAAGATTATATGTAAACCCTAAAATGTTATCCGAAAAAGGTGTGCCACCCATATCACTCATTCTATGTCCGACCCTGGCGTATCCTAATTCATTCAGAGTGTTTATTCTGTCAGATTCGCACACAGGTAAATAGTTTCCTATCCCCATAAACCCAGAATACATATTAAGTGTCTGAGTCACATAAGGATTGTCGTTCTTTACTCTGCTGTAAATACCACGGTGAAACATTTCTGAATCATATATGGTATTTGCTCTGCTGGATTCCGAATGATCCAGATCATTCCACACTTTCATCCCATTTGTACCTATTATGACAGACAAAATCACTGTTATGACACAACAGCATATCTTCGTGACTATATACTCATTCAGAGAAAAAAGGATTCCGACAACTATTCCAGCAAAAATCATCACTAACGAATAAATGCAGGATTCTTTAGCTCTTTCCATCAGGAAGAAAGTACAAACACCTAGTGCAGAGCTGAATACAACTGTAAAAAACGGCAATGTGTATTTTCTTTCTGGTACATCTGTCGATTTTGCCTGATTAAATGAATAGCATCCTCCTACGATGATCCAAAAGTCCATCATGTATGCAAAGCGATACACAAAGCTTTCATATGATCCTCCATGCCATAGAAGATTAGTATTTTCAAGCACGAGTGGTACCATTAGCAATACGCTGATGATCCATATAATCTGCAGGGATTTACACTTCCTGTTCCGTGTGATTCCAGCAAGCATCAGCCCTATCATCACTCCCATACTTACAACCTTATACCACTTATCCGGATGGAACACCCATATGGATTCATATATGTGAAGTAACGTATAATTAGTATCGTTTCTGGCTGACCCGACAGTCTGAACTATACCTGGTATCCATATCCATGACGTCAACAGTGCGGAGAAAAAACTTGCCATAGCGAACACGGCAAGATGTTTATCATATCTTTTTCTATCAATAATAAGACCTGTTGCTACCGTCAGAACCACCGCAAGCATCAGCATAAATGTTTGCTGCATATTCATCTGGATAAACAAGGACAGTGTTATGATATATCCCTTAGTATCGCCTTCAATTAACAGTTTTCTGAGAAAGTAAATAACAAGAGGGAAAAGCGAAACCATGTCAAGCCATCCAGGCATCATATAGTACTGCATGCAGAAAGGTTGGAATACATATAGCAGCACAGCGGAAGACATCATCAAAAATGGCAGATCTTTAATCCATTTTTTTAAAACATAGCTGAATGTATATCCTGTAACAAGAAGCTTGATTGCTATAAAGATCGACATACTCTTTTCAATATTGTCGCGAGATATAAAAAGAAAAAATAAAGAGCCAGGAGAAATTGCTGACAAGTGCCATAGTGATCCAGCTAAATTATTGCCGAGTCCTGTAGTCCAGTCAAAAAACAGGTCTGACTTTCCATGCAAAAAATCCCATATATGAGCATATATGGGCAGAACCTGCTCCAGCATGTCTCCGGCACATAAACTGTTATTACCAAATGGATATATTCTTTTGCTAAACAAAATAATGCTCCAAACAGCCGTAATGATCACCAGCAGAAGAACTGTTTGGAGGTTATTTTTTTTACTTTTTGTCATTATGGTCTTATCTCAAAAAATGATTAGTCAATCCTGACAGTAGGGTGAGGATCTTTCATGGCATAAAGTGCCTTGGCCATCTCATAATCATAAACATCATCTATATCTGCTGCCTCACGCTTGTTGATCATCATGCGATAAGCTTTCGGACCGTAATTATAATGCCATTCCTTAAGTTTGGCCTTGGGAGCAAGATCTATACCATTGGTGAAATGATACAGTTTCGGAAGCTGCTCGGAATTCTTATGAGCAAGTCCCATGCTGAAATTAAGAGGTCCGTTCTCATCAAGCAGGTATGTCTGATAAGGTTCGCAGGTCATAAGCGAATCATAGCCCTCTTTCAGTTTCTTAAAATATGTATCAATAGCCAGTTCATAAAGATATGTTTCCACGCAGGGATTGGTCGCACATGCCCACATGATATGGTCTCCGGGCATCTCGTCTGCGATATATTCAAGGAACATTCCGAAAGGAACCGATTCATCAGCATACTGGGTAGGACGCTTAACTGCCTCTATTCCCGCATCTTCTGCGATCTTGAGCATCTCATCAGAATCCGATGAACATATAATATGTCCTAAACCTTTTACTGCCTTCAGCTGGTTGATCTTATGAAGCAGCAGATTTGATTCTCCAAAAGGAAGAATGTTCTTGTTAGGTAATCTCGTGCTGTTTCCCTTAACCGGTATTATTGCTGTAATTATGTCGCTCATTGTGGTCTCCTTTTCGTTTTCTTATTCTTCAAGCGCCCGCCTGATCTTATCTATGATCTCTTCAATCTCCTCATCGGAAGTTGTTTCAAACGAATACTCTTTTTCAATATCATAAGCCCTTTGTCTGATGGCACGCTGATTTTTCCAAAAGTCCGACTGATTCTTCTCATTACTGAGCATCTTAAGATATAACTCATATACCGGCTTTATTCCCATTATCGATTTAATAATCCGGGTTGACAGCGGATAGTTATATATTGCCTTTATCTGTTTTTGGGTCAGTCTGTAATAGTCATCTCTTATGACCTCTTCGGCCATATCAGCAAATTTCTGAAAATTAAATCTGTCCCAGTCAATAAGATATATCTCTTCTATGTTCTCCTTTGGAACTGGAAATTCACTGTCATCAGCCATTACGGAAGCTTCAAACTCATCATATGTCGTTATCATCCTCGAACCTGAAATAAGTTTCAGTTCATAGCCTTC
>JAILAN010000057.1 GCA_024681595.1 Lachnospiraceae bacterium | reverse complement strand
ATGGTGGGCATATCAACTTTCTTCGGATTCATCTGCATTCCCTCCATTCTTTTCACGCATATAGGCTTCCAAAATATCTCTGCGGATCAGCACCAGCTTCCCGCATTTGTACACGGCCCCGGCTCTCCACACCAGATTTGCGAACCGCTTTTCTCCCATGCTGTAATACTGCTGGCCCATCTTGTAGGTGATAAACTCGTGCTTTCCGAAATCAAGGTCCTCAGCATCCAGCAGGTGCGAACACATCCAGATATTTCCCGTCATTCCTGCTCCTTTCCGTCCTGCCCGGCCTGCTTTCTCTTGGTGTAAGCGGAATAGGTGCAGGGCTTTTGATGAAACTGCTCCAAATACTCATCAAAAATGTCCCGGTTGATAAGAACTGTTCCGTCCACACGGTAGATCGCGCCTGCCTCATCAGCCATTTCCAGAAGCTTTCTGTGGGTGAGGCTGTAGACAATCTCTGCGTCCTTGTACTTTAAGAACTGACGGCGCAAACTGCGGTTCCTCTGTCTTACTTCATTCACTTTTTCACTGTTCAAATACTGTTCTTCAATCATTTTGGTTTCCTCCTGTGGTTTTTTCTGTGACGGAAGCGAATAAAAAAAGACCACTTTCTAATTTCTTAGAAAGTGGCCTCAAAATTAATGACATTTTTTGTTTTTTCACAGAATTATTCCCGATTGAAACCGACTGAAACGGGTTTTTGTGTGGTCAAAAAGTGGTCAAACATTTGTTCAACCCCGAGAACCCGCATAAATACTGGCTTTCTTACTGTATACATTTCAACGTCGGGAACAGCAAAACATCCCTTATCGCGGGGCTGTTCGTGAGCAGCATGGTCAGACGATCGATACCATAACCTATGCCGCCGGTAGGAGCCATTCCAACTTCAAGTGCGTTAAGGAAGTCTTCATCGGTATGCTCGGCTTCCTCATCACCTGCTGCCGCGTTGGCATCCTGAAGGGCAAAACGTTCTCTCTGGTCGATAGGATCGTTAAGCTCCGAATAGGCATTGCACATCTCCCATCCGTTGATGAACAACTCAAATCTCTCAACCTTCGAAGGATCGTCGGGCTTTTTCTTCGTAAGAGGAGATATCTCTATCGGATGGTCCATGATGAACGTTGGTTGTACCATCTTGTCCTCACAGAACTCTTCAAAGAAGAGATTAAGTATGTGTCCTTTGGTGTGGAAGTCCTCGAACTCGATATGATGCTCCTTTGCAAGCTTCTTTGCAGCTTCCGTGTCAGGAACCTGAGCAGGATCATCAAAATCGATACCTGAATACTTCTTAACAGCTTCGGTCATAGTCATTCTTTCAAACGGCTTACCGAAATCGAGTTCTATATCACCGTACTTAAACGTGGTTGTTCCGAGTACTTCCTGTGCTACATGACGGAACATATTCTCGGTCAGATCCATCATTCCGTGATAGTCTGTATAAGCCTGATAGAGCTCCATTAGCGTGAACTCGGGGTTATGTCTGGTATCAAGACCTTCGTTACGGAATACTCTTCCAATCTCGTATACTCTCTCAAGTCCGCCGACTATGAGTCTCTTTAAATACAGTTCCAGAGAGATACGAAGCTTAAGGTCTTCATCGAGTGCGTTAAAGTGAGTCTCGAAAGGTCTGGCTGCTGCCCCGCCGGGATTTGCTACGAGCATGGGAGTCTCAACTTCCATGAATCCCTGATCGTCCAGATAGCGACGGATGGAGCTTATTATCTTCGATCTCTTTATAAATGTATCCTTGGCTTCCTCATTCATGATGAGGTCAACATATCTTTGGCGATATCTGATATCGGTGTTTGTAAGTCCATGATATTTCTCGGGAAGGATCTGGAGTGATTTGGTAAGCAAAGTGATCTTTTCCGCATGGATCGAGATCTCACCCATCATCGTACGGAAAACATAGCCTTCGATACCGACGATATCACCGACATCATATTTCTTAAAATCAGAGTATGCTTCTTCACCTATAGCATCGCGTGCAACATAAACCTGAATATTGCCGGGTTTGTCCTGAACATTGCAAAATGATGCTTTACCCATCACACGCTTGGACATCATACGTCCTGCGATGCTCACATGAATGGGATTCTCATCCATAATGGCTCGACACTCGTTATAGTCGTTTTTCTTGGCTTCCTTAGCAGCCTCTTCATCAAGACCTTCAACATTGACCTGCGGTCTTCCTGCCAGCAGTTTTTCTTCGAGTGCCGTATATTCGTTTTTAGCATCGGTTGAATGATGCGTCTGGTTGTACTTTGTGATCACAAAGGGATCCTTGCCCGCATCCTGAAGGTTCTTTAACTTTTCGCGACGCACTTTAAGCAGCTGGTTTATATCCTGAACCTGCTCTGCCTTATTACCCTGATTGTTCTGATTGTTATCTGACATATGCTTTAGTTTGCTTTCTGAATCTGTAAAACTTTATATTTAATGACACCTGCAGGAGTTTCTACCGAAACTGTATCTTTGACCTTCTTGCCGATGAGAGCCTTGCCGACGGGAGATTCATTTGAGATCTTGCCCTTTAATGAATTGGCCTCTGTCGATCCAACGATCTTGTATTCGAGATCTTCCTTCATCTCTATATCTCTGATCTTAACGCGGCAGCCTACGCTGACTACGTTGGTGTCGATCTCGTCCTCATCAACAACTTCGACATTCTTGAGAATCTTTTCGATCTGTTCGATCCTGGCCTCAATGTCGCGCTGCTCATCCATAGCTGCATCGTATTCGGCATTTTCTGACAGGTCACCCTGTTCTCTTGCTTCCTTGATCTTCTGAGCTACTTCACGGCGTCTGATGACCTTAAGCTCATGAAGTTCGTCTTCATATTCCTGAAGACCTTTGTAGGTAATGATATTCTTCTGTTCCTGTACTTCCTGCATTGTAGTGTCCTTCCTTCGATTGAATGAGTTTTTACACGGCCTAACGGCCGCTACTAGTGTACTTGTTTGTTCTGATATTGTCAAGGAATTTGATGAGCGAGTCCATATCCTCCAGATAATTGACATCACGCCTCATGGCTGCCGAATTTTTTAGACCCGCTGTATAGTATCCGACATGACGTCTCATTTCCCTGACGGCTATATATTCTCCCTTGACATCACAGAGCATGCGGGCATGTTCCGTGATCGTATCGATCAGCTCATCCATATCAGGACGTGGCATGACTTCTCCTGTTTCCAGATAGTACGGGATCTCCTTAAATATCCAGGGATTGCCCCTTGCTGCCCGTCCGATCATAAAGCCGTCAACTCCTGTTTCTTCAAGCATCTTTTTTGCTGACGGTCCGTCCGTTATATCTCCGTTTCCGATAACGGGGATCGATACTGCTTCCTTTACTCTGGCTATTATCTCCCAGTCAGCCCTGCCTTCATAGTACTGCTGCCTTGTTCTTCCGTGAACCGTTATTGCTGCGGCACCTGCATCCTCTGCTATCTTTGCGATCTCAACGGCATTTACATGCTCATCGTCAAATCCCTTCCTTATCTTAACAGTCACGGGCTTTTTGATCGCCTTTGCAGTTTTGGTGATTATCTCACGTACAAGCT
>JAILAN010000029.1 GCA_024681595.1 Lachnospiraceae bacterium | reverse complement strand
GTATAAGACCTACAGGCTCTACGACAAGCCCAAGGACCGTCTGAAGGAGGCTCTGGGACTTGGTGGAAAGAAGAAGAGATACAAGGAGCATGATGCCCTGAAGGGTATCGATCTGACCATCAAAAAGGGCGAAACAGTTGGAATCATTGGAACCAACGGCTCCGGTAAATCTACGATCCTTAAAATAATAACAGGTGTTCTTAACCCTACTTCCGGCTCTGTCGAGGTAGATGGCAGGATATCTGCGCTCCTTGAGTTGGGCGCCGGCTTTAATATGGAGTATAACGGGATCGAAAATGTATATTTAAACGGTACCATGATGGGCTTTTCTCAGAAGGAGATAGATGAAAAGCTGCCTTCGATACTCGAATTTGCCGATATAGGCGAATATGTCAATCAGCCTGTTAAAACGTATTCATCCGGAATGTTCGTCAGGCTGGCTTTTGCGGTAGCTATTAATATTGACCCGGAAATACTCATTGTTGATGAAGCTCTTTCTGTCGGAGATGTGTTCTTTCAGGCCAAATGCTACAGAAAGTTCGAAGAATTCAAGGAAATGGGCAGGACGATCGTCTTTGTAAGTCATGATTTAAGCTCGATCAGCAAGTATTGTGACAGAGTCGTGTTGTTAAATCAGGGTGTTAAACTCGGTGAGGGCTCACCCAAGGAAATGATAGATGCTTACAAGCAGGTGCTGGTAGGTCAGGAGATACATGTTACCGATGATTCTGCATTAAACCCCAATCTGCTCGAGTACGGCACCAAAGCAGCTGTCATAGATGAGTATTATCTCGAGGATGAAAAAGGAAACAGGGTAAATGCCATCATAAAGGGCAGCTTTTGTACCATGCATATGTTCGTGGACATCAAAGAGGATATAAATGCGCCTATATTCGCATTTTCGATAAAGAACATCAAGGGAGTAGAGATCACTGGAACCAATACGATGTTCGAAAAGACATTCCTTGAGAGCGTTAAAAAGGGCGAGAGAAAACACATTACGTTCAGACAGAGGATAGAACTTAACGGCGGTGAATACCTGATATCGCTGGGCGTTACGGGCTATGATCAGGAAGAATTCAGAGTATATCACAGACTGTATGACGTCATGAACATGACAGTCATTTCCGATAAGAATCCAATAGGATATTTTGACATGAATTCCGAGATCAAAGTGGAGGAAGCATGAGCTATACACCCATCAGATTAACCGAAGAAGATCTGTTTTCCCACCTGCCCGAAAAGATCGGACAGGTTTCGTTAAACTATGAACATTACAGCGGACAGGATCTGTATTCCGACGGGGATATAGAGGATGAGCTGCTCAGCATAGTCAGAAATACTCCTCCTGCAGCTTATCAGAGTGTGATAGAGGAGAAAAAGAGCTGGCCGATATTATATCATCTGTCTGATATCAGAGGAAATATTGTAGACTCGCTTCCCATAACCAAAGAAGATAAGGTGCTCGAGATCGGTTCGGGATGCGGAGCGATCACATCAAAGCTCTCAGACAAGGCAGGCAGCGTTACCTGTGTTGATCTCTCGGCTAAAAGGAGCCAGGTCAATGCATACAGAAATCAGGATAAAGACAATATCTGTATCCATGTCGGGAACTTTGCCGACATAGAACCCAATCTGGATGTGGACTATGACTACGTATGTCTTATAGGTGTTTTTGAGTATGCATCCTCCTATATAAAAAGTGATGATCCATATGCGGATTTTCTCCAAAAGATCTGTAAACACGCCAAAAATAACGGGCGTGTTGTAATTGCCATAGAGAATAAATTCGGATTAAAATACTGGGCAGGATGCAAAGAAGACCATGTAGGAGAGTACTTTGCATCAATTGAAGGCTATCCGCGTGGCGGAAGTGCGAGGACATTCACCCGCACTGGACTTGAAAAGATATTTAAAAAGTGCGGCGTAGAGGAATTCTCGTTCTATTATCCGTACCCGGATTATAAGCTGCCGTGGGCCATATACTCGGACAAACGTCTGCCCGGGAGAGGTGAATTGACGGACAATATACGAAACCTCGACAGAGACAGGCTTTATCTGTTTGATGAGAGCCGTGTATATGACAGCATTATCGAGGATAACGAATTTCCGCTCTTTTCCAACTCATATATGGCTATCCTGGGACCGGATATCGATCTTGAATATGCCAAATATTCAAATGACAGATCACCCGAATATGCCATAAAGACCGAGATCACGTCAAAGGGTGTCTATAAGATCCCGCTGTGTCCCGAGGCGCGCAAACACATAGCCAATATGGCTCATAATTACGAAAAACTGAAAGAAAGATATGAGGGATCCTCATTAAACATCAATAAATGTACATTTAATGAGAATGAAGGATACGCTTTATTTGAATTCGTAAACGGAATCACCCTCGAAGAGAGAATGGATGAGGCATTATCCAGAGGTGATGAAGGGGAGTTTCGAAGGCTTTTTGAGGACTATTATGAACGTATAGCATACAATAACGGTACGGATATCAGCGATAATGATCTTATCTTTTCCAATATACTGACCGAAGGCGACACCTGGACGATCATCGATTACGAATGGTGTACGGATAAGAAGATTGAACCGAAACAGATCGCGTTTCGAGCACTGTACTGCTACGTACTGGAGGATGAGAGGAGAAATCTGCAGAATATAGATGAACTGTTTGAGCTGATAGGTGTTACACCCAATGAAGCCGAGTACTTCCGTGAGAGGGAAAAGGCATTCCAGAAGGATGTAACGGGTAATCACCTCTCAATAGGAGAGATCAGGGCAAATATCGGAACTCACGTCCTTAATGCATCGAAGCTTGCTGACAGAAGATTAAAGGATATACTGGAAGAACGTATCCAGCTGTATTATGACAGAGGAAACGGTTTTTCGGAGCAGGATTCGGAATACAAGCCGGATGTGTATGTTGGCCCCGGCCATATAGTTACGGATATAGAATTCAAAGGCGATCTTAAGGCATTAAGGATAGACCCGGCGGATGACTTCTGCCTGGTGAAGATAAACGAACTAATTCTTAATGAAATGGACGTTTTGAGTAACAAAAAACTCATACAGAGCAACGGTAAAATGATAAAAACGGCCAATTATGTGTTTGAAACGGCCGATCCGAACCTTATATTCAGACTAAATGAGGTTTTAATACACGGTGAGAACTCTTTGCACATAGATATGGAGGTCATCAGGATCTCTGAGACTATGGCAGGAAATATTTCATCATCTGTTAAAAAACTATTCTAGATTTCATCCAAAAACGGAGAAAAAGGTAAATGTCAGGCCTGAAAAGCTGTGTTAAAAAACTCGCGGTTGCAAATCAGACAAGAAAATACAAAAGCGCATTAAAGACCAAAAATTTGGACTATAATGCATGGGTTATACAGCTTGAGAATAATCAAAAAGAAGATTTTCTTATTAATGATCGAAATCAAAAATGTCTGAAAAATGATTTCAAAAATTTTCTAAATGAAAGTCATTCTGACAAAAATGACGAAAATCTTGCAAAATCGATCCGATTATGTCAACAAATAGACTTTATATATGACGAAAACGGCGAAAATTGTCAAACACAATATCTTGTATGTGACCCTGTTTTGCTACCACAAGTCAATCAATACGTCAAAAAGCCGGATAATTCCGTAGATTGCGTTATTTTTAAAATTTCTGACGGAAATCTTTCAAAATTTGCCCTCAGAGAAATTTCGGAAATATTTCACAGAAACAAAAATTTAATCATGATTTACTCGGACGAGGACGTCATGTTACCCAACGGAAAGCGCGAAAAACCGTGGTTTAAACCGGATTGGGCACCTGATGAATTCCTGTCTTTCTTCTATTTTGGGGGAATGGTAGCGGTAAATGCATCGAAGCTTAAGAAGCTTCAATGTTCCGGATCTGATGACATCTATTCATACCTGTATAAACTTCTTCTTTTGGAGGGAGCTTTCAGAAAGCATGAGCTGTATGACAGAAATCTTGCAAATGACCGGGTGATCCACGTACCCAAGATATTGTATCACTCATTTGCACCTTCATATGACGTTGTTCGGGATATGAAGCTAAGCTCCGTGATCAGGGAACGTATAGGTCGTGCAAAGGTTTCCGTCATAATCCCGTCAAAAGATCATCCGGAAATCCTTTTTAGATGCATTGATTCACTGATCGAGCGGACTGATACACATGATGAATTCGATTATGAGCTCATTGTAGTGGATAACGGCTCAAATGAAGTCAATAAAACGACGATAGAGGGCATTTTAAACTCCTATAATGCGACTTATATATATGAAAAGAGTGATTTTAACTTTTCATATATGTGTAATCTCGGCGCTTCAAACGCTTCGGGAGACTATCTGCTGTTCTTAAATGACGATATGGAGATAACAGAGCCCGACTGGATGCACAAAATGCTCCAAAAGGCTGCACTTCCTTATGCGGGAGCCGTCGGAGCAAAACTCATATACCCTGATTCGGATATGATACAGCATGCCGGGATCACCAATCTAAGGATAGGACCTGCTCACAAGCTGCAGTTCCTCTCTGACACGGAGGACCATTATTTCGGGCGGAATCGCTATGTACATGACATGATGGGCGTAACCGGAGCCTGTCTCATGGTCAAAAGAGCTGTTTTTGATGAAGCAGGCGGATTTGATGAGGATCTTAAGGTCGCGTTTAATGATGTTGACCTGTGTTATAAGATATTTGAAAAGGGATATTATAATATAGTAAGGTGTGACACCAGGCTTTACCATCATGAATCACTCTCAAGAGGCAATGACTCCGATTCGGATGATAAGATGCAGCGGATGAACAGGGAAAAAGATTACCTTTATGAGAAACACCAGTGGATCTACGGCAGGGATCCTTTCTATAATATCAACCTCACGACCGATATGTGGGAGTATGAATATGCACCTAAATATCACTATGAGGTTCATCTGGAGCGCGACTGGGCGCGGGTTTCAGAGATAACAGACGATATTAAAATGGCGTCCGAGGACAGATGCGTCCGTATCGGAATGGAATGTGCCATGGACATATTCAAATGGAAATACGGAGTCGAAAAAGGCAGGATAGACATACCGGCATCAGATGATGATATGGGGTATTATCTGCAGGGATACACCTTCGTAACAGGCTCCAATAACGCGTGTTTTGAAAGGACGCTTTTCCTTGAAAATACGGCATCCGGACGCTGTTATGGGGTAGAGACGGAATCAGAGTTCAGGCCGGACATTGCAGGCAATGTTCCGGACCAGCTAAATGTAGATTTAGCAGGGTACACTGCCAAGATCAGATCGGATTCACTGCCCAAAGGCCACTATCGCTTCGGCATGTACATGAAGGATAGGACATCTAGGCTCCGTCTATACAACATGAGCAACTGGACGCTCGATATTTCCTGAATTTACAACAAATTTACCGATCCGGTCAATTTTTAAGCATCAAGCGTTATTAAAAAGTACGGGTCAAGGTCATGCAGCATTGCTGTAATACAGCTGATTTCTGAAGGTTCATAAAAGGAGTTCATATGGATTATAAGGAAGAATACGAAAAGGAACATCAAAGGAACGCGGATCTGGCGGGGCGTGTCGCAGAACTGGAAAGCACAGTTGACGATCTTAACTTCAAACTAAACCGCATCAAGTCCAATCCGCTGTGGAAAGCATCGGCTCCTTTAAGAAAATGCATGCATTTTACCATCAGGCAGGTCCGCAGGATCAAAAACTGCGGCTCTTTGCGTGGAATAGTATCC
>JAILAN010000009.1 GCA_024681595.1 Lachnospiraceae bacterium | reverse complement strand
GACATGAAGTGGGTGTGTTTTATAAGGTCATGAAGGAAGGTAAAGTCACGAAATATTGGCTTGTTAAACGTTCAGGAGATTTACTGCCCCGCACTGAATGTGTATATATTACTGTCTCCGATTCTGCTTTCTATTCGTATCATGTCTGAATCGAAGTCAAAACCTGAAACGATAAGTACACCTTCCTGTTCTTCCTCCGAGATCAGATATCCTTCTATTTGTTGAAAAAGCACATCCGTGATCACTAAGACCATATTATTATCAAGCAGATATACTCTATAGTCTTTCACGTCATCGTATTTCTCGATCGCGCCATGTAAATCGCTGCTTTCACCGGCTAATTCATCAATTTCGGTTATGCTGATATACAGTGGAGTTTCCTTATCCTCAATAGTGTAATTGTTGTTTACGATATCTGCTATATCTGAAATTATATCAACACGTTTTTCATCCGACACCCGATATCTGCAGGATGAACAGAATAAACAAATGAGCAACGCAAATATCAGGATATGAACATTCTGCCCTATTGTTTTTCTCATAACACATTCCCCTCTTATTACATTATTCTGACAGATATCCTATCTAAAGCTTACCATTAGTAATCCATTATATCATAAGTGTCAAGGAGACCTGATCCATAGCTTTACCGCACTCTACGACCGTATACATATGCCTTTCTTACGAAGCATAGCCCGGGTTTCTGATTGATCTGTTCCGATCAGCTTGCTATATTTGATCTGTAAAGAAAACAGTTTACTGATTTTTAAAGGACTGAGCTGTTATATGCATACCCTGTTACAGGAGATGAAAAAAGCCGGATTCAGGGTGACGGGATCTTCTGTAATGTTTAAGAACGGTGAATATGTTATAGCGGAAAAACAGAAGTGCATTAAAGCGGAACAGCATCATAAGATGCATGGATGAAAAGCCGGTAAGCATTTGTTTCACTTTTGCTACATCTTGCTTCCATAGACAAAGACGCCATGCCTTTACGTGTTGACAACACGGATATGGCTTCACTGGTGCGGATGAATGCGGCCGTAAACAAAGAGAATGCTTCAGCTGACTGTTTACATCTGATATTACGAGGCGGCAGCAGTATTGAAACTCAGAAATTCAATGTGCTGCCGCCGGTCTTTTTTCCGGCATAGACACCGCTGTCGGCCTGTTTATAAAGATCTTCAAAGGAGCATGTATCGCCTGCTTTGAAGAAAGCGGCACCTGCACTGACACAGATCTTCCGGGTCCCGAGCTCGGGGATATCGATCCCGCGGATCTTCTGAAAGAAGCGGTCCATCAGCTCTTCCGCAGCTTCTTTATCCAACAGATCCATAACATACAGGGCGTATTCATCCCCGCCCAGACGGAAGATGATATCCTCATCGCGTAAAACCTGTTTTAACGCATCCGCGATCCCGCGGATAACTTTGTCACCGACATTGTGTCCATAGTCATCGTTGATATCCTTAAACTTGTCGACGTCCAGGATGCAGAGCATTCCTGCTTTTCCGTCCGCCATGGCTTCGATCACTTTCTGCTCACCGCTGCCGCGGTTTAAGATGCCGGTCATGATATCGGTGGTGGCCAGGATCTCGAGGTCCTGACGCTCCTTTGCCGAGGCAACGACGTCGTCAACGTTTTTGAAACCTGCCAGCACGGCGCTGCCGGGGATATTTGCATTGATCATGATATAGGTAAACTGATAATAATGGACCTCGCCTTTATCTATAACACGGTAACTGGAAACGTATTCCGGGTTATCGGCAAGTCTGCTGTTGATCGTTTTAAGGGATATGGCATCATACATCCATTCCTGATCCTCGGAATACACACGATCCTTCACATACTGCTTATAGAGTACATCATAGGAATATACCTTTTCTCCGGCACCCTCCATACCTTTAGTGACATAGCCGTCAAGCTTGAGGATCACCACACCACCGGTCCGGGGATTGATCTTGAAGATATTGTAGTAGTCGCGGCTTAAGGTCTCCACGATGTCCAGCTGTTCCCTCAGATAGCGCTTGTCTGAAATGTGTTTGCGGATGGACTTGTCAATATCCCTGAAAGCCAGAATAAAACTATCTGTTTCTCCGGGATGTCCGGCCAGCGCAAAAGCCATCTGATGATAGGACATGTTCCCGTCATCGGCCAGACGCATATAATCAAGGGTAAACAGTTCACCGTCTTTGATACGTGAAAATACGACATCCAGTCTGACATCACGCTGGATGCTCTCTATGCTGTTTACCACACAGCGGTCTACGTATTCCTCGATAAAACGGTCGTAATTGTCAAATCGAAATCCCAGCTCTACGGCGTAATGATTGGTATTCTCGCCGGTTGAACGGTACAGATACAGCTTCTTGGTGACGGAGTTAATGACCCAGATCGTATGGTATTCTTTACCTATACCGGTAATGATGCCCATCAGACGCCTTATGCGTGAATTAAAATCCTCGACAAGTGCGCGCTGTTCTTCCGGATAGTTAGAAGGATCGATCAATTCGTTTTCTTTGATGACTAAATCTGACTGCATATTCCCCCTCCTGCATACTGATCTGTGCCAAGTGTCAGTGTATGCAAGATTTTACACTAATTTATGTAGAGTGACAATACCCTGCGTACATTAATGATGCTGTTACACGTGCTTATAAAAATGTCGCTTTCCATGCGACCATGCGTATGACGAAAAAACGTATACTTACCTCAGAACAAAGAGATAAGCCGGGTGCGGCTCACCAAAGAAAGAGAGGAAGATATCATGAAAAAAGGTTTAACAGAGATAGTTTTTATCCTGGATCGCAGCGGTTCCATGTCGGGACTTGAAGCAGACACTATCGGAGGATATAACTCCATGCTGGAAAAACAGAAGAAGGAAGAAGGAGAGGCTCTGATATCCACGGTCCTCTTC
>JAILAN010000005.1 GCA_024681595.1 Lachnospiraceae bacterium | reverse complement strand
GGTTTTGGCGGACAGAAGTTCATGGAAGGATCTCTGGATAAGATAAAAAAGCTTCGCGAATACATAGATGAGAATCACCTTAATGTGATCATCGAAGTGGACGGAGGCATAGATCGCAAGATCGCCAAAAAGGTTCTTTCAGCCGGAGCAAATGCTATAGTATCCGGATCGGCGATATTCAAAAAAGGATCGATACGAAGGAATATCCTGAAGTTTTATAAGACAGCTCAGGCTCTGGAAAACAAAGAAGATAAGTAAAATAAAATCTGCAAAGAGGTTTCCTCCTTGCAGATTTTTTATGCGGCAGATAATAGCTAGATACTCTCTGTCTGCTGCTTTATCAGCTTATAATAGTAGCCTTTTTTGCTCATCAGTTTTTCGTGAGACCCCTGTTCGACTATACGGCCAACCCTTACGGAAAGGATTATGTCCGAGTCAGTGATGGTAGAGAGCCGGTGAGCTATTACAAAGGATGTCCTTCCGGCAGTAACCGCTTTTATCGCATCCTGAATCTTCTTTTCAGTGACGGTGTCTATTGAGGATGTAGCCTCGTCGAGAACCAGGATCCTGGGATCGGCTATTATCGCCCTGGCAAAGGAAATGAGCTGTCGCTCTCCGGTTGAGAGCATTCCTCCGCCTTCACCCACCTCTGAGTCCAGACCGTTACTCATCCTTTTAACTACATCATCTGCTGATACCAGTTTCAAAGCATTCCATATCTCTTCATCCGTAGCACCAACCCTGCCATAGCAAAGGTTTTCCCTGATACTTCCGGTAAAAAGGTGCGGTGTCTGCAGAACATATCCTATATGTCTGTGCAGCCACAGTTGGGAGCGTTCTCTGGCATCCCGTCCGTCGATCAGTATCTTTCCCGAGGTTGGCTCAAAGAATCTGCAAACGAGATTTACCAGTGTGGATTTGCCGGCGCCTGTTTCGCCGACGATCGCAACGCTCGTTCCCTGAGGAACCTTGAGATTAAAGTTGCTAAGGACCATCTCATCTCCGTCCGGATACTGGAATGACACGTCCTTAAACTCCACATCTCCGTGTAGATCTTCCCAGTTTTCATATTTGGGATTAAAGGTGTCACCGTATTTCTCGATTACCTCCGGTGTATCTGCAACATCGGATTCCGTGTTCATCAGCGCAGATATTCTTTCGATGTTAACCTTTATGGTAATGAATGCGACCAGACTGTTTATGATGTTCTGCAAAGGCTCTATGAGACCGACTGCATATGACATAAATACAGACAGGGTTCCGATGAGCATTACACCGTCCAGGGTGAGTTTTCCGCCTTTCCAAAGGACTATGGCCAAAGCAACCGATGAAAGCAATGTGATCACAGAACTAAACAGAGCCGAATGGTGTGCGGTATTGACGGATGTTCTGTTCATCAGTGTGGTATCATCCGTAAATGACTTATACATCTTTTCTTCAGCAGAGAGCGTCTTTATCGACAAAGCACCGGTTATTCCTTCGTTAAAATCTCCTGTGATCGTTGAATTGATCTCCCGGACCTTACGGTTAAGAGGAATGAGTTTTTTCTGGAAGAAAACTATTATAACGACTGCAACAGGGATCAGTATTGATATCATGAGTCCCAGTTTCAGATTGGTCATGAACATGATCACCATAACGAATACTATGTATGAAAAGTTCCAGACGAAATCCATTAATTTCCAGCTCACCAGTTCGCCTATCTTGCCGGAATCAGACATTACCCGTGCGTGAACATAGCCGACATTGTTCTGATTGAAATACGAAAAAGACAGAGTCTGAAGATGATCGAAGGTAGCGTTGCGAAGATCCCTGTTGACATTCAGTTCGAGTTTTGAACAGATCAGACAGGTATAGAAATTATCGATCACGTGCAGTATCAGAACAACAAGATATCCGATAACGACAAAGGGAAGGGTATCCAGTGTACCCTCTGCGATGTTATGGTTTATCACATATTTGTTAAAAAGAGGGTATATTGTATCACCGAGACTTCCCAGAGCGCCCAGGAATATCATGAAAGCCATCCGTTTTCGGTATGGCTTTATGTAGTTTAAGATACTAAACCGTTTGCTGAAGTTCATATATTTTCCTGTAAATACCGTTTTCCTTTATGAGCTTGTCATGAGATCCGATCTGGGATATCTGTCCTTTATCAAGGACTATGATCGTATCGGCATGAATGAGTGTAGATATTCTGTGTGCTATGAGTACCGTGGTCACTCCTTTTTCAAGGTCCCCAAGACGGTCTCTTATCTTGCGGTCTGTTTCGGCATCTACCGCGGACAGCGAATCATCAAATATCATTATCGGAGAATCCTTGATTATCATCTGAGCGATAGCCGTACGCTGTTTCTGTCCGCCCGAGAGAGTTACGCCTCTTTCACCGACATATGTGTCATATCCTTTGGTAAAGGCAGATATTGTCTCATCCAGGGCGGCTATCTTTGAGGCCCGTTTTATCTCGGACATTTCGGCATGTCCTGTTGAGATGGCTATGTTTTCAGCAATGGTTCCGGAGAACAGATACGGCTCCTGCAGCACGATACCGATATTTTTACGAAGCTCAGCCAGTTTGATCTTTCGGATATCAACCCCACCTATAAGGATCCGGCCTTCATCTTCCTTTAGCTCATACAGCCTGTTTAGCAGCTGCATCAGGGTGGTTTTGCCTGACCCTGTTCTGCCCAGGATTCCAACAGTACTTCCCTGTTTTATCACAAAGCTGACATTATTTAATGCGTAAGGAGAGTCTTCGCTTCCGTTGCCTGTTTCATATCTGAAGGAGACATTTTTAAATTCGATATCGTGACACTCGGGGAAATCTAGTGCATCTTCATCATCCGTTTCTTCTTCGGAATTCATGATATACATGATCCTGTCGATGGATATTCCTGCCTTGCTCATATCAGAGATCACATGCCCGAGCATTCTGACGGGCCAGGCGAGCATCGAGTTATATGAAATGAACTCAATGAATTCCCCGGCAGTCAGAGTACCTCTGACACAAAGAACAGCTCCTATGGCTACAATAAGCAGAACCTGAATACCTCCGGCGAAGTCACCGGTTGCCCAGAACGTTGACAGGAGTTTCATC
>JAILAN010000167.1 GCA_024681595.1 Lachnospiraceae bacterium | reverse complement strand
GTCACGCCTGATATATTGAAATGATCTTTTGCTATTACCAAATATTTAAAGAAATCTACTTATTTGTCGTTCTTAACAAACAGTGCTCTGTATTCACCCGGAGCCATGCCCTTTTCCTCGCGGAATACACGGTTAAAACTCGGGATACTCTGAAATCCTGACATCATAGCAACTTCAGTCAGGCTGCGTCCCTCTTCGACCAGCAATTCAGAGGCTTTTTCAAGCCTGATGGTATTCAGCCATTTGCTGTAATTCATGCCGGTCACGTTTTTGAATATCCGTGAAAAATAATCCCTGCTGATCCCGACTCTTTCAGCCATGGCTCCCTGCGAAAGATCATCCGCGGTCAGATTGTTTTTGATGTAATCGGTTACCGACATCATTCTTTTCATGACATCATCGGTGTATGCGTACTGATCTTCATCACCGAGTTCCGGAGCCAGTTCCTTTTTATATTCAAGCAATGTGAGCATGAATTCCATAAGGAGCATACAGCATCTGATCTCTTTGTCCTGTCTGTCGGCAAAAAATATCTCCTTCATCTGAAGAGTGATGGCTTTAAGCTTTGCGGCAAGCTCCGGATGCGCATTGATACATATGACGTGAAGATTTCGGTACATATGCATGATTCGACGCAGGTCAAAGAGCGAATTGATAAACGCATTCGAGAACTGTATGACCAGCGACTCTTCCCTGTCAGCATCCACAATGGAATGCATCTCCATCGGCCATATTATCAGCAGATCATCCGGGACCAGTTCATATCTGTTCCTTCCAACACTGTAGATATTGGTATCTCCCGGACCTATGAGCAATATCTCACCATAGGAGTGCCAATGATCCTTGTAGCTTCTCTCCTTGTATCCGGTAGACATATTAAACGCGCTAAGATGGTCGAAATCATATATTTCGTATGTGCTGTAATCCATTATCCTCCATCTCCGCCTCTGCCACAGAGATAAAAGAATCTGCTACAGAAGGCTCTCTACACACTTATCTACATTATCCATCTTAGCAGTTGGTTCAAATCTTGCAACTACATTTCCGCTGCGATCGATAACAAACTTGGTAAAATTCCACTTGATCTCAGGATTCTTCTTGTAATTTTTATCGATCTTCGAGAGCATGGCGCTCATTGCCAGAGCAGCGGGACCTTTGCCAAATCCTTCAAAGCCTTTTTCGTTCTTAAGGAATTTAAACAGTTCAATTGCGTTCTCGCCGTTAACATCTGCCTTTTTCATCTGAGGGAACTGAGTGTTGTAATTGAGGCTGCAGAATTCATGTATCTCCTCGTCAGTTCCGGGCGTCTGTCCTGCGAACTGATTGCAGGGAACATCGATCACCTCAAACCCTCTGTCATGATATTTCTCATACATAGCCTCAATATCTTTGTAATGAGGAGTGAAACCGCATCCTGTAGCTGTATTTACCACAAGAACAACCTTTCCTTCAAACTGCTTCATTGATATTTCTTCACCTGATGCTGACATAACGCTTAAATCATAAAAACCCATAATTGCTTCCTCCTTTTGTGTTATTTATCTTTGACCATATTATATTGTGTCAAATATATTTTGTCAACATGATTTTTTATTATTTTTTGCTCTCATCACTGGTATAGCGATTTCCAAATGCGGGCTGAATGTATGACTGTTTAACTCGTGAGAGCGTGTCCTTAGCGGAGTGATTTAAAAGGGTGTGGTCGAGGAATTACCCGTAAAATAATGAGCAACTAAAAAAACCGCTGTGAAAAGCGGTTTTTTACATCCTGACCATTGGCAGTCATCCTGATGATTATCGTTTAGTTATCCGGGTTACTCTGCGGGGATCCACAGAGCGGAATCATCTATATCGGAAGGCTTAGTAAAGCCTGTTGAGCTCATGATGAACCGAAGCTCCCGAGCGATACCGTTAAGGAAATCAACCACACCGTCAACTCCTTTGCTCTCAAGTCCCGGCAACATGGATCTTCCGACAGCTGCTGCATCCGCCCCCAGTGCTATGGCTTTATACACATCAGCGCCGCTTGATATGCCGCAGTCTACTATTATCTTGATATCCCTGCCATCCAGAGCTTCTTTGATCTTGGGCAGTACCTTCATAGGCGGAACTGCATAGGGGAGTCTGCCGTGATGGTGGCTGACTATAATGGCTTTTGCTCCTATATCCGCACATTTTATCGCATCCTCAACACCCAGAACACCTTTGACTATAAACGGAAGTTTTGTTGATTCAACATATGAGCGCAGCATGTCCATGGTCTGACAGGCCATATCCTCTCCGACAACCACGTCGTATCCGTCTTCTCCGAATATATGATCTATATCCATACCTACTCCGAATGCTCCGGCATCCTCAGCAAACGCGAGCTGGTCACGGACCTTGCCGTTGTCGGCATACGGCTTGACGATCCTGACAGTTTTGGCTCCCGTATCTGCGATCTTCTTAAACATATCGTTTTCCATCATTCCGCAGAAGTTGAGGATATTGCACTTTGCGGCAGCGATCGAATACTCCTCCAGACCGGTGTATTGCCGTCCGTTATAATTGCTCAAATGCGAAAAAGCCGGTGTCATGACCGGCATGTCAAATGTCTCCCCCAGAAAACTGATCTTAAGGTCTGCAACCGTTGAATCGATCAGCTTTTCTCCGATAAGGATCGAATCCATATATCTTTCTGTAATCTCATTCGCATCAGAGAGTCTCGTATAAGCCATTTAATTCCTCCTTAAGATATCCCATGTATCTGATATATTCCTCGTCCGTATTTAAATGTTCCAAAATGACAGGAGTGTCAGAATTTATCTCATTCAGTTTAGCGACATAGTATCGAAGAGGAAACTCCCCGTCTCCGGGTCCGCATTCCTCCAGGCGGATCGTATACCTCTCGCTTAAGTGCACATCTTTGATATGACAGCTTCGGATCTTATCACCCAGCAGATTGGCACATTCATCTACGAATTCTTCGGCATGAAAATATCTGTCGGCGGAGTTTATCATATTGATGATATCCATGTGAACAGCGAATCTGTCACGCTCCACCTCATTTAACAGTTTAACATACTCCCTGGGGCCAGTGGGGATCATCCACGGCATGGGCTCCAGTGTAAAATACGTATTTTTAACGTCGGCACGGTCTATTATGGTTCGCACCATGTTTACTGTCCTTACCCAGGCTTCTTCGGTAAAGTTCTCTCTGTATCCGCCATCCCATACCGGGCCAAAGGATCCGGCTACGTTGACAGCACATTTGGCATTCAGATAATCTGCCAGTCGAAGCTGCTCCACACAGTAGTCCATATTTTTCTTTTGCTCATCGGGATCCGAACTCAGAGCATTGCGCCATATGCCGACTTCGGCTATGGTCAGACCCGCCCTGTCTGCTGCTTCCTTGTAAGCGATAATCTTTTTCTCCGGTTCATTGCTCTGAACCGGAAAAACAACAGCTGAGCAGCCCAGTCTGACCTGGTTGTCCGCCCATTCCTCCGGTGACCCGTGTTTTAACGGTGATGACGTTCCGAGTTTCATGTAAATGTTTTCCTCTTATGAAGATGATGCGTCAGCAGGAACCGTTCCTGCCTGCTTTGATAGGAAGAAGTCAGTTTTGGTGCCAGTGAAACATAGAATGCATATACATTTATGATAAGAGCTCCGACCCAGGCGCTGATCTCGGCATATGCTGCAGCTCTGAAACCTATTCTTCCGATAAAAAATGAGATCACGGCTATCCTTAAGATCATCTCGAGGATTCCGGATATCATGGGAAGCATCGGCTTGCCCATTCCCTGAACTCCGCTCCTTACTACAAAGAGAATATCCACAAATATGATCATCATTCCGCATCTGGGCAGGAATTCACATACCAGCGCTATCTGCTCACTGCCTGATAATAGGATGGCGGCAAGCTTTGCAGGAACAAATACCATCAATGATCCCAAAGTCAGATATGTGATCGCGGATATTCCCAGGCAGACCATGAGCCCCTGCTTGATCCTGTTATATTCACCCGCGCCGTAATTCTGGCTGGTATATGCGCTCATCGCACTTCCCGCAGTCGATGCGGGGTTCATGAACAGGTTAAGATATTTGCTGCAGGCTGCATAAGCGGCCGTATAGACAACTCCGAATCCGTTGATGAAATATTGCACAACCATACATCCTATAGCGGTTATGGAATTCATAAATGCCATCGGAAGACCGTTTTTTAACAGGTCCGTAAAAATCGTTCTCTCATTCTTAAAATACTGTTTTTCGAGTTTGATCTCCGGGATCCTGCCCAGGCGCTCCAGGCATATGATCGAAGACGCTATCTGCGCAATGACCGTGGCAATGGCCACACCCTCGACTCCCGAATGAAGCACAAAGATGAACAGGCAGTTCAGGGATATGTTTATTACGGAGGATACTATTATCGCCTTTAACGGTGTCCTGCTGTCGCCGAGAGCTCGAAGCACTGCTGCGGATATGTTGTAACAGATTCCCGTAAACAGGCCTCCGAAAATGATGTATCCGTATCTAAGGCTGTCACCTATTATGAGTTCGTCTGTCCGAAGCAGCCTTAACGCTGTCGGAAGAAACAGAACGCTGAAGACAGAAAGAAGAATAGAAAGCACTGCTCCCAGCTCTATGACACCGGCCAGCCTGTGCTTTAATGTATCCTCATCTCTGGCCCCAAAGCTCTGTGCTATCAGAACTCCAAATCCGTTAGCCAGTCCAAATGAAAATCCTACTATAAGAAAAAACAGTGATCCCATATTACCAACCGCGGCCAGAGCATTGTCTCCAAGTCCCTTGCCCACGATCCAGGTGTCCGCAAAATTGTAAAACTGCTGAAGCATACTGGTCATAAGCAGGGGCCAGTAGAACGACAGTATCAGCCTTAGCGGACTGCCCTTGGTAAGATCGATCACCTGTTTTTTATTTGTGGTTGCTGTTATACTTCTCATTTTTATCACCTTCGTGGATGAGTATAGTATAACCACCAACCGTAATCTTCTTATTTTTTTAAATGTGCTTTGTCATTTTTTGCATTGCCGGATCAGGGCAGAAACTTGCCTGCTGAGAGGTATAATTCATACCAGTCCTCATGCGAGAGTTTAACATTCGTTGCTGCGCAGATGTCCCTGATATGATCCGTATTCATTGAGCCGATTATCGCCTGCATCTTCGCAGGATGACGAAGTATCCATGCGATTGCGACAGCTGATTTGGATACACTCTCACGCTGTGCAATATCGCCCAGTTTGCCGTTCAGTTCGGGATAATCGGGATTGTCGATGAACGTTCCGCCGAACATCCCTATCTGAAGAGGAGACCAGGCCTGTATTGTTATATCATTCAACCTGCAGTAATCAAGCGCGTTACCATCTCTGTTGACTGACATGTCAGTTGTCTTGTTGTTCATGTAAAGCGCCTGGTCAATCAGCTGTGACTGTTCTAATGATAGCTGAACCTGATTGATGATGAGCGGCTGCTTAACAAATTTTTTAAGCAGTTCTATCTGCATTGGAACGACGTTGCTGACTCCGAAATGTTTAACCTTCCCTGAGTTGTACAGTATCTCAAATGCATCTGCAACTTCTTCCGGATCAAAGAGCACATCCGGTCTGTGAAGGAGCAAGGTGTCCAGATATTCTGTCTGCAGCCTTCGAAGGCTGTCATCCACGCTGGAGAGGATATTATCCTTTGTCCAGTCGAAAACTCCGCGGTCAAAACACAGTCCGCATTTGCTCTGGATGTAGATATCTTCTCTCTTTATCCCTGTCAGGGGAAATGCTTCTCCAAAGCGCGTCTCAGCAGCGCCGTTTTCTCCGTAACAGGTTGCATGATCGTAGAAATTGATCCCACACTCATACGACGTACTGATCACCCTGGCGGCTGCTTCTTTGCTAAGATTGGGCATTCTCATGCATCCCTGTATGATCGCGGATGCGTTCTTCGGCCCGTTAACGATGTTTATAGTTTTCATGGTTCATATCCTCCAATTTCATTGCCGATTGATTCTGTCATATACTGACATGGTTTTTCGGAAATACCGCTATCTTCGGATTCCATGAACATCGTATAGTACGCAAACTTTATTATCTTCTTATTATTTGACATTCATCTGCCCATTTTTTGATGTCCTGATGCAGCACATCTCTTTCAAAAACACTCTGCTACGGTTTTTCAGCGGCCCTGGCTGATTTTATTATCCGTCTGCCATGAAAGTGCTTTAGTCTTTTTATCATCGGAAGATCTCTCATTTGGCGGCTTTTACAAACAGGAAATCAGGCTTGTGATAATTATCATAGTATTCCGGATACTTCCTGATGATCTCATCGGTAGGATATGGCTCTTCCATTCGTAGGATCGTAAAGCCGTTATCGGTAAGTGTGTTTACGATCGTTGAAAACATCCTGTGATATCTTAAAACTCCTTCTACAAACCATGTGGAATCTTTTTGCCCCTCCACGCAGTAATTTGCAATATTGGCATAAAGCTTAATGCCGTTCTCATCCCGGGTCCATCTGTCACCGGTTCCCGAATGGCACGTAGCCAGTGGATGCTCCTGCGAAAAAAGAAAGATCCCGTCCTCATTTAATAGCTTAAAAACATTTTTGACCACTCCCGGAAAATCCTCTACATAATGCAGGGCAAGGGAGCTTATCACCACATCGAACCGTCTATCGATAGCACCGATATCCTCCATCGGCATGTTTAGATAAGTAATTCGGGGATCACTGTTCTTGCTTCGAGCAACATTAAGCATTTTTTCCGAGATATCGACCCCGGTAACTTCGACGGCTCCGCGATCAAGATAATCTATACAGCGCTCTCCTGTCCCGCATCCGAGATCAAGAACTGTTTTGCCCTGAAGCTCCGGAAGCATACGAAACAGCGTAGGAAGCTCAAACAGGTTATTAGCGTTTACTTCACGTTCACGCAGTTTACTGTATTCAGTGAAAAATGTCTCATTGTCGTAGATATTCTGCTTAGCCATCTTATCCTCCGCCGTTTGGCTGTTTCTTTTATAACAAAAGAGTCGTAACCCGGTATTGGTCTTCACTATGTCTGCTCTTATCGCATCAATTACCATAGTCAAACCGGCTGAATGTTTTCCATGATTTTACCATGAGCGAGATTTATCCTGTCAACTATTCGTTGATCTCTGATGCGTCCTTAACCACTCTGGCGTCAACCGATGCAGCTCCCTTAAGAGAAGGAGAGAGTTTTTCTGCAGTCTTGCCGACTCCACTTCCGCCTGAGGTTGCAAATGCATGTACTGTTTTGCCCGTCCAGTCATATCCCAGGGCAAATGTGTGGATCACTCTCGGTGCCTGACCGTACCATATAGGGAATCCGATATATACAGTATCATATTCGTCAAAGTTTTCTATCTTGCCTGAAACCGGAACGTCCTTGCCGCCAATCTGCTCACGGTTACATCTGGAAACAGGGTTCAGATAATTGATATCCGCTTTCGAATAGGGTATCTCCGGGACAATCTCAAAAACATCCGCGCCTTCTTTTTCGGCAAACTCCTTTGCCACCTTTGCTGTATTGCCTTCCGCACTGAAATAAGCTACTAATGATTTCATTTTGATCCTCCTTAAATGATTATTAAAATAATGGTTAACAGTGTTTGTGATTACCGCAGGGATCGGTTTGATCTGCCGCGGTTGTATTTTGTCATATTATATTGCGCACAATATATATTGTCAAGATTATATTCCTTTTTCTTTGACCCGGTTAGTATCCCGCAACCCGTATATTATCAAGGCTGAAGCTAAAATATGATCGGTTTCTTTTTAACGTCTGAGTTTTTTGATTTTCTGCTGAGAACAAAAAAACCCGCAAGCTGCTGCTTGCGGGCTGTATGCAAAAATCTATTGACTGATTCCGAAATTCTTGACCAGATTGGCGAAACCGCAGTATCCGTTTTCGTCCTTAAGCGCTGATATATTTGCACCTGCAGGTATTGTTACCTTAATGATGTTTCCTCCCAGATATCCCTTTTCCCTGAATTTCAGATTAAGCGTTATATCCGGTCTCTTAGCCCACTCATCTAGTACATATTCGGAAAAGCTCAGCCATCTGTATGTTTCAACGTCGACAGATCCCCCGTAAGGAGCATTCCGGATCTTTTTTACCACGTTATCAAAGAATATAAACATGCCTCCGATCGCTTCTTTTCTCAGGACATCACCGCA
>JAILAN010000132.1 GCA_024681595.1 Lachnospiraceae bacterium | reverse complement strand
GAAGATCCGCGGTATCCGCATCGTATGATCACATATGACACACCTGCTTTTTTAACATTTTCCCAGTTGATCTGTCCGTTCCACTTGGAAACATCTATTCCCATAGCACCTGAAGATGAATCCAGATGTCCGTCAGAAGAAAAGACGTATTTTGCTCCCTGGATGACCTGTTCTCCTGTAACAAACTTGCCATTTTTATCATAGAAGTATGTATATCCGTCTATAGTCTGCCATCCGGTATATTTATACTCGCCCTTCGTAACCTTCTTGTAGAATTTGAGGTTCTTGTAGAAGTCGGCGTACTTGGCTTCGATATATTTGTCTCCGTCCTTGATATACAGCACTTCTCCCTTTTTGGTTTTGAGCGTGCTGGTAGTATCTGTCTTGGCCTTATCTGCTGCCGAAGGTGTAGGTGATGAGCTCGGCGTAGGTGATACGCTGGGGCTGGGTGACACACTGGCAGACGGTGATACGCTGGGAGTCACTGACGGGGTAACCGTAGGCGTAGCGGTGGCTGAAGGAGTGGCGCTGGGTTGAACCGTGGCCGTAGGTGCAGCGGTCGGCGTAGGTGCCGGCGTTGCAGTAGGTTCGTCCGTCGGATTCGGAGTAGGGCTCGCTTCGGGCTCCTCGGTAGGTGTCGGCTGTTCCTCCGGTGTCGGAGTAGGATCATCGTTTCCCTGCTGTTCGGGTGTGGGGGAAGGATCGTTATTTTCCTGATTCCCCTCGTTATTCTGATTATCCGGATTCTCGCCATCATTCATATACCGCTTGCTGACAAGTCTCAGGTTCAAAGCTGCCGTTTTGCCGGGATCTGAAATATCGTCCTTTGAAACCTCGCTGTATGATACGGTTTCATTTATGGCAGTCTTTGAGGATTCAACCCATTCAACCGTATCCTTAAGAGTCGACTCGACCTCGATACCCTGCTCGGTATCTTCGGCTGCCGCATTTATTTCCTTTTCAGATTTAATCTCATCAACAACATCGACCTTCTTGTATTCAATGCTGTCCTTGACCTTGATTGATACGGAATCCTTGGAGAAGCTGTAATCATCACTCTCGGGTCCCTGAAGCGATACTTTATAGGCTCCCGGAGTTATATTCTTCAGATATATGATACCGTCCGAATCGGTGTCAGTCTGAGTATTTGTCGTTCCCGAAGGATCCGTCACACTGACATTGAACTGGACGCCGGTTATCAGTCTCTTGGTGCTGTTATTGACGAACTTGATCTTGAGGTCCTTTTGAACGGAAACCAGATTCATTATGACAACTGTCTTTTCCTCAGCGGCCTGCGCATTCTCCTCTGTCTCTTCTTCGAATATCTGCGCCAGTGCCTGCGCTTCGGCCTCCCTGGCAACGGCGATCCTTGCCATGTTGGCGTCGGCCATAGCGACCAGTCCGTCGTGACCTATGATATCTATTCCTTCCATGCCCGCACCGAAGTCTGCAAACATCTCGGACTGGGTTGTCCCGGGATTTTTACGAAGGAAAAAGATTCCCACTACTATGAGCAGGATTGCAGCAACAATCCCGCTACCTATCATTACGAGGTCAAGCGCGCTCTTTCCGGCAAAGAATCCCTTTATGCCGGAATTGTCGTCGTAATAGCCTTCTTCGTACTCATCATAATCCCCGTAGTCATCATACTCATCCTCGGGATCATCGTACTCATCGAATTCATTACTCTCGTAATCATCGTATTCGTCTTCATAATCGTCACGATCATCCTCGTAACGATCGTCTTCGTACTCATCATCGGGTTCGTCGTCATATTCATCTTCGTCGTACCCGTCTTCTTCGTATTCGTCTACGAGATCTTCATCTTCGTACTCTTCGTCATCGTATTCATCGTCGGAGTCGTCCTCATAATCATCATCATAATCGTCGTCTCCGTATTCGTCGTCATACTCGTCCTCATAGTCCTCGTCAAAATCTTCTTCATCGAGGTCTATAAATTCCATTCTGCGGCTTCGCTCCGCACCGGATCTGGGGTTTACCGGGTGTTTCCTTTTCATCTTGATCCTAACCTTTCATTTGTACACATAGATATTAAATTATACCATGTTATAGACAAATATTCCACCCAGTATTAGGGCTATACCCAGCACTTTTCTTAGTGTTATCTTCTCTTTGAAAAAGAAATATCCAAGCACCATCACAACCGCATATCCGAGGGATTCAAGCAGCGGTACATTGGCAAAGTTCTTAAATCCCTTGTATGAGATCATGGTCATAAACAAAGACAAAAACATCATCCCGTAGCCGACTATGACATAAAGATTAAGGTATTCACGTATGCGGCTGCTGTAGGTTATCATTGAAGATTTCTTGAGCAGGATCTGTGCAAAGGACGCTACGATGACCGAAACTATGAGCAGTATTACATATGGATTAATCATTTACGGCATCCTCCTTTTCTTTTTCAACCTGTCCCAGGTTCAATACAACTATACCGACAATAACTATCGCAACTCCGGCGATATGATTCCACTGAAGCTTTTCGTGGAAGATCAGCACACTCCACAGCAGAGCCCATAGCAATGTAACGGCCTTATTTGCATATGCCACAGACAATTCGAACTTCTTGATGACCTGCTGCCACAGTATGGCATATACTCCCAGTATCACTACCTCCAGCCCGTAGAAAAGTATGAACTTAAGGCTCATGACTTCATTTCCCGATGCCAGCTTTGCTACTATCGATGAGCAGCTGTAGATCAGGAAAGATATCTGTAAAAGTATAAATCCTCCAACTCCCGCTTTTTTCATAACACACGTTCTCCTTTAATGATATTGTTCCAGTTTTGCGTTAAGTGTTTCAAAATCATATTCATCAAGCATATCCCGGACACGATCCAGATATGTGTTTATTCCTGTTTTATCATAGGGGTCCTTCGATATCAGATCCTCTGGTGCCCCTTCGTCAAAGCAGGTCGTCATATAGTAATTGATCTCCGGCCTGTAATGAGTGTAATCCGCATAGTTATTTAGGTCTGTTACGATGTCCGATTCAGCCGGGAAAAAGTACATCCTTACATTGTCATATTGAAGGAGCATATCGCACACGCACCTGTATGCATTAAATGTAGCCTCCAGCCTGTTATCCAGCATTACATCATTCCAGAACAGGATGCTGTACGGCGGAAAAAAGATATGAAAATGCGTTTCGGGATGTGCTTTGATATAGGGAATGATGTTAACCTCCAGGTTTTTAGCTATACCCGGATCAAAGGCATGTTCATCCATGGGCACGGGATTTATCGAAGGAGCATCATGCCCCCTTAACACCCACTCCTCATTATAATATTCATCTGTCCACCAGCTCGCATATACATGCGACAGGTTCGTGGGCTCGGGATCAGCCATGGGCCGCAGAACGTACTGCAGAAGTACGTCTTTATTTAACAGATAATTTATGTCGTTTAACGGATTTGAATCATAAAGGTATCCCGGTAGTGGATATTTGGTCTCATCAGTATCTCCCGAATACGTGATGATATCCAGCCCCAGGTATACTTCCCGGATGTCTTTGGCTCTGCCGTCGTCGTACGGGCTGTATATCTTTTCAAGTATGTTGCTGATGTCCTTCGGATAGGCCGATGAATAGCTTAGCTTTAGTGTATTTAACCCGTAGAGCTCTTTAAACCAGTCTGTCTCAAAGTTAACTGTCATTGAAGACCCCAGGATAACGGAATCATATTCCATATGTCTGGCCATTCCGGGATTCTGTGTCAGCTGATTATCCACCACATACGGGAACCCCTCTATCGGCGCGTGATAGTGAAAAAAAGGATCGACATAAAAGACCATTCCCGCACATATTACGAGAATGATGATGATCACCACAGGTATTACTATGAGATGTTTTTTTATCCTGCTATCTGTCATACGATCCTAGAAATTTACATACAGGTATGTGGCTACACCCTCAAACGAGAGAAGACACCATACACCCAGCACAATGATAAGTATGCTTGTCCCCCAGCTTATCTTGCATTTCTTTGATATATCCACGGAATTCGGTGCGAAAAAGACGACAGCCAGGAGCGATGCGAGGATAACGAACATCAGGATGTAAATGCTGTTGCTGTATCCGTCCAGGTGGAGCACCTTTATCACATACCACAGTTCCTCTATGTTAAAGCACTTGGCAAGTCCGTAATTAAGCCTCGGAAACCACATATCCGCAACGGATCTGAACAGGGATACCGCATCCTTTATCCCCGGAGCCCTGAAAAAGACCCAGGCAGCGTTCACATACAGAAATGTCAGTATCACACTAAGTCCCTTTATTACGACATTGCTTTTATCGGACGGTTTTTTATATGTACTGTACAGCCTGTATATCAGCATCAGCAACCCGTGCATCATTCCCCAGATCACGAACGTGATCCCGGCACCGTGCCAGATTCCGCTGATAAGGAAAACAATGAGGATATTTATGCATGTCCGCCTAAGGCCCCGTCTGTTGCCTCCAAGCGGAATATAGATGTATTTAGTCAAAAACCGTGTCAGACTCATGTGCCATCTTTTCCAGAATTCGGCGATATTGTGAGCTTTATACGGACTGTCAAAGTTTAGCGGCAGTTCGAACCCGAACAGTGCGGCAACGGCTGTGGCCATATCGCAGTATCCGCTGAAGTCAAAGTACAGCTGCAGCGTATATGAGAGCATTATGATAAGTGCCTCACCGGAATGCATGCTCTCGAGGTTTGAAAAACCATAGTCTGCGGCAGCACCCAGCGTATCTGCTATAATGACCTTTTTAAAGCAGCCGATCGTAAAAAGGAGGATACTTCTGTATATGGTCTCGGCATCCACGCGGTCCCTGCCTTTTCCCTGGGGTAATATATCTCCCGGCTGTGTTATCGGGCCCTGAGTTATCTTGGGAAAGAACGTCATTAAAAACGCATATTCCCCGGCGGAGAGTTCTCGTACCGTACCGACACTGCATTCACACAGCAGCGCTATCTGGGCAAAGGTATAAAAACTGATCCCGGGAGCACTGAGTATATTGCCGACATCCGGAAATATCAGGATCGAGTATTTAAAGATACAAAGAAGTATGACATTAAATACAATCCCTGCCGTAAGAAAGGTTTTACGGCATCCAAGGAGTATCCTCTGAGCCAGTAAATAATTAACGATAAGAGACAGCGCAAACGGCACGATCCCCTTCGGGAAATTCACACAATAAAAAAATACGGATGCCAAAACAAGGAACCATACGGACACACCGTTCTGTCCTTTTTTCTTCAGCATCCAATATATCAATAATGTCACCGGCAAAAATACCAGTATGAATCCAAAAGAATTAAAGCTCATCTCTTATCCCGGATAATACTTCTCCCATTCCTTGATCAGTTCCGCTATCTCGGGATCCTGATAAATAGTGTAGTTACCCTTTTTATCGATATATTTTAGCCCGGCTTCTTCGGGCGTAATATCCGTCTTTTGCCCCGCATAGAAAACAATGTATTGAACCTCGAATTCCCTTGTGGTATCAAGCAGTTTTTTCATATTGATGACTTCCGGCAGTTCAAACACCTCATAAACCGGATGTGTATAGTCCTTTCTAAGGTCAAATACTTCTCTGCCGTAGGGCATTCTGATCATGGAATCATACTGTCTTACATACAATGTCAGAACATTAGGGAAAAGCGCCGTTATTATCGGATGATCGTCATATTCACGAAGAGCATCTACTACAGTTATCGTATCTCCCGGTATGGCATAGGAATTCTCGGATTTATAAAGCAGAGGGCTGTCATACACGTAGTCCCCGCAAAGAGCGATAAGCAGAATGCAGGTAACCGCTCCTATGATCCTTGTTTTTGCCTTTTCACCGATCAGTCTGACCATTCCGTATACGGTCACCATAGCGCACGGAACCGTCCAGAGTATCCTGTAATAAGTGTCGGTATCGAGCCTTGACAGTTCATATATCTTGTAGCCCAGCGGACATACGAAAAAGAGCATGGTTATCAAAGGTGCATATACGAAAATGACTCTTAACGTCTTGTTCTTTTCGCACTTTAACAGATATAACCATACAGCAACAGTGAGTACGAGCAGCAGCTTCATACCCATAAAGTCTCTGACTGTCTTAAGGCATATTATGAACAGATTGACCATGTTGCCTCCGTTAGTTAGCGGCTAATTGAGCAGATAGATGATGATGTATAAAAAACCGGGAATGCAGGCTATCAGCGATTTGGCCAATATTCTGACACTCCTGTCACGTATTGCAAAAAGTAATCCGTAGAGCATCGTTGATGCGCACGTTAACAGTACTGCCAGAGAACTCGATGAACCTCCGGCCAGGATCAGGATTCCTATAAGAACCCAGTATACGATCCCTTCCTTGTTCTCCCTGTCATCCCGAAGACTTAAAAAGATCCATATCAGTGCAGGGATGATGAAATTGCCTGTCAGGGATTTGCCCTGCCAGGTTCTAATATAAAAGAACGTCTCCGTAGTGTATTCCGAGATGTTTCCGAATATCCGAAACGCATTTACCAGCAGCATGAAGAGCAGTCTTTTCTCGCGCTCTCCGGCAAAGATGACTCCCGAGATCTCGTAATATACCGCGTACGAGAGCGGTATAAGTATGAGTGGAATGAGTTTGTGGGAAACGATGAGCAGATGAACTCCCGAGAGGGTGCTTACCATAGCCTGTAATATCGGGAACAGCGCCATTGCATGCCTCATATCAAGCGAAAAGCTCCTGCCCGTGCTGGGGTCTATGCGGTATAGAGTCCCGTACTGCTGAGCTGATCTGGCATAGGCATTATAAAACGCATCATCAACATCGTACGAGGCCAGTCTCACAGCCTGAACGAGTTGGAAGATCATAAGGAGACTGATGATAATAAAGTATATCTTGCTCTCGAGAGAGGCATTGACTATACCGTTTATCTGTCCGCTCACGAGCTGTCTGACTCCGGCAAAGGGCAGACCGTTCTTTTTGGCCCTTAGTGCATCCCTGTGCGTGATATAAAGTCCCAATACGGCGACAAAGACCATCAGCACCATGTACAGCACTATAAGAAAGATATATCCGGTGTATGTAAATGTCAGAACTATCGGGATACCTATGAGTTCGAGAATGGCCAATGAAACTATGTATCCGAGGATAATAGTTTTGCCCACAGAGCGTTGCTTGATTTTAAAAAAATGCAGAGGCAGTATTCCGGCCAGTGCAGGAAGAACGACCAACGTGAATATCAGACTCAGCGATTTTAATATGATCATGGTAAATATTATACCACAAAAGCGGTTCCTTTTCAGTATACGTCGGTTATATCGGTAAGCTCATTGTCAATGACATTAAAGCTCCAGATACTGTGTCCGGGGATCCTGTGTTCGCACAGATAATAGACTCCGTCTATCTGCGTTATGCAGTATGGAGTACCCCCTCCGACGAATTTATCGTAAATATCCTCGTAATCACCGGTGATGAGTGAATTAAGGTCTTTTGTCCTTATTATCGTTGCCGCGCTCTGGTCGGCCATCAGATCCGTTGATATCGTTATATAATAGTAATCCTGTATCTTCGTCAGCTGGATCATACCGGCTATGGAATCCGGAACCGGATATCTGTTTTTGATCTCGAAGGTATTAAGATCTGCCTCTATTATATTGAGATTGCCGGATACAAAAAATATCCGGTCATCCATGATGGTAAACGAGCGCACATAAAAACCGTCAAGTTCGGGAATGCTCTTTATATCTGTCAGGTACATCCCGGATGAATCCTTTTCATGCCTGAACAGATACATTTCTCCCGTGAGCGAGCTCCAGGCATAGAATGTGTCCGTAGGTTCATCATAGATCACGTAGTGCGGACGTTCGCCTATATCTTCGAATTTCTGCGTCAGCGTAAAGGATGGAACTCCATCGGCTCCTGTTCCTTTTTCAAAGACCAGTATCCTGTTGTTCTCAGTATCATCAACGAGATACACCCTGCCGTCCGATGCGACCGTATGTCCCATGTTGATCTCATCCGTCATGATATTCCATGTATACAGAGGATCATCAAGACTGTCCGAGTATATAACGCGGTTATGATAGCAGTCCACTATGAAGTATAGTCCGTCTATTTTGGTTATCCATGTGGGCACACTGAGCGTATCATCAGGATTGGTCATGACCTCCGCGCCATTAACGACTTCGGATACGGCTTCCGATTCCCTGATATAATCCTCAGCCTTATATTCCGGCGGAATTTCCGATCTGCCCGCGCATCCGGTAACACCCAGAATCAGCAGCATCAGAACGGACATAAATGCCGCTTTATATTTTATAACCTTCCTGTACAGTTTTGACATCAGGATCGGGATCAGGATACAAAGTATGAGATAAAAAATCTTCGGAACATCCGTCTGTCCCTGTCCGTATACGTAATAAACATCGGAATGGTATCTGTCCGTGTCAAAAAGAGTCATTCCGTGTCCGGCTCCGTATATGGCCGAGATCACCGAATTTATTAGGAAAATCACAAAAACATGATGGAGCATCACAGACTTTGTGCTGCGGCCTATAGTACATATGCCATCAAGTATCTTCCCGGTCATCGGGAATCTGGAAAGGCCGTACACAAGCAGTTCACTTATCATCAGCCAAAATAAAATACCTGTTGTTATTGTTATGAACGGGATAAACGGGCCGTTGGCAAATCCGGTCACCCATACCGTACTGAATGCCAGACCGCCCATAAATCGTACTATCATCATCTGCAATATGAATACAAAAACCACTCCCACGCACAGGGCCAGAATGCCATCCATAGTGTCAAGCGCGGGCTTGTGCGGTTCAAGTTTGGTTTTATACAGTCTGCCCAATCCGAAGCCGAACAACATAAACAGGATCCTGCCTATATCCTTGTACGGGCCCCAGACGTGCCCACATATGGACAGAAATACCGTTGCAACACCCAGCGCCAGGTAAATCCCAAAGACTATCCACTCATCATCAAGGTGTACGGTGGCAAGAAGCCTGCTTAAAAACACGTTGATGGCCTCAACAAAGAAAAGCGATATGAGGAACCACGAAGGAGCGTTCAGCATATACTGATGGCCCCCCATGAACGGTTCGGCAAACAGGCTGTACAGCGAAAGATCATGTCCTATCGCAAAGCCTCTGGTATTAAGATACGTGGAGATCATCCCGTATATCAGGTTAAAGACAAAATACGGAACAAGAAAGTTCACCGCCTTTTTAAGGACATACTTTAAAGGAGCCTCTTCACTGCTCCTTTTATAAAAATATCCGGCCGTAAACAGAAATATGAATACGTGGAACGAATAATACGGAAAAACGCCTTTGATCGTAAAAAGGTCAAACTCGATATGTCCCGCTGCTATAAAGATTATGCCGAGCGCGCTGAGAACGCGCATTACCCTGTTTTCCTGTCTATCCATTGTTGCTCTTTTTATAGATCGTATATCTGTCAGTAGAAGCGATCGCTTCATACCTTTCTTTTAAAAGTTCCGTATCGAAATCTCCATAGCATGTAAGCATTGGCCATTCAATATGATCAACCGACGGATCCTCCATAATATCGCTTACCAGGACAAAATCGCACTCGCCGAGCGGATATTCCGGAATCTCTTTGTCATATAAAAACTTTATGACATATTTCTGATAATCGTCGGTATAATAAATGCCGGTCATGTCATTGACCGCTGTCCCGTTTTGTTCCATTACGGACAGTACCTCGGCTATATCAAGCTCACGGTCGGCCATCGGAGCACGGTATTTGTATGTAAAGAGCAGTCCTATGAGCAGAGCACCTGTCAGACATACCACCGCTGTATACAATCCCGATCTCGATCTTAGTACTCCTGATACGAACATATCAAGATACATGGCCACGCTAAAGGCCGTAACGAGGCCGAAAAAACTGAACACGCGAAGATAAGGCTGCACAGACTGGACTATCAGCATCACGGGCAACAGTACTATTGAAACTGCCGTGAAAAGCTCAAGAAACCTCGTCCTGTCCTTTATAAAGCGGATCAGTGCAGTAACGGCTGTTATCGCAAAAAAGACTATAAGGACTTTTCCCGTTCCTGCGTAGAACTGTTCAAAGAGATTGTCAAGATATACGAATATCTCTTTTCTTACGATATCTGTATCCATGCTCTGTATATAGGGAGATGCCAGCATATAGTCGAGTCCCGCTTTGGCGGCTGACAAAGGCTGTTTTTTTATGATGTCGAGCTGATACACTCCGTAAAAAGCAGATGCAGGATCCTTGCTAAGCAGGTTCGAGCCTATTGAGAGCCATATCATAAAGTATATGCCAAAGCTCATGATCGCTGCCGCGACCGATGCTATAACGAGCTTTATCAGGTTTTTGATGCGGCCGTTAGACAACAGGAACAGTCCCCCGAAAACACATACCGGTATTACCCAGAACGTCGAGCTGGGAACTGCGTAAATACCCATTGTCAGGCATAATGAATAAATGATGTATTCCTTTTTGCCGTTTAAGTCAAAGCATATCCTGTAAAGGCACAGCAGGCTTATCAGATAGCATGTGGTTGAAAGCGTGTATCCCCGGCCCTGCACGGCCATGTTATGAACGAGGAACACCCCCGCGTACAGGAATACGCAGATGTATGCTATTTTATTATCTACCAGTTTTCTGGCCAGGGTATAGACCAGGTATATGTTAGAAACGGCGCAGATGAACGACACACCCCTTAAGGCGATCGTCGCATTGCCAAAGTATGAAAGAAATCCCGACAAAAAAGAATAGCCCACGTGATTGTTCGGCAGCGGCCAGTGTATAGTGGCATAGATCGGGCCTCTGCTTATAAAAGAATAATAGGTATACAGTTCATCGTACCACGGCATATTGGTAAACATACGCCAGGCATAGATAGAACCGTATACGACCATCAGCATTATTATGATGATCATGTTTTTGTCTCTCGATCGCGTCGCTTTCATCTGCTCAGTCTGTATATGTTAAAATAATATCTCTCTATCAGTACGGAATCGGCTTCTTCGCTGTTCGTGATACCGATCTTTGCCCAGTCACTAAGCAGATCTTCTCTTGAATTAAAGCTGCCGAAGAAAAATACGGGAGAGCTGCCCTTAACAGCCTTAAGGAGTTCATCCCCACTCATCTCAAAATCACTTCTATTATACATCAATTCAACTATCGGGTCGGGCCTTCCTTCATACAGATAGACCCTGTTTTGCGGCATATAAAATGACATCAGCGCACATACATGATCAAAATTGGTGACAATGATGCCATCCTCGGGAATAGCATCGAGTACTGACCTTGCTTCCTTCATCTTGTCGCATTTTTGTTTTTCCTCGTAGTAATATCCGCCGACAGTCAGTCTGCCGCTTATTAAAAACAGGATCAGTATAACAAGAACACGCGCATTATCCCTTGAAACACATCCGAAAGTATACGCTATCGACAGGTAGAATGCCCCCATCACCGGGATCATATATCTGTATACGAATATCGGCCTTCCCATCATCGACATTATGAATCCCGAAGCTACTGTAAAGATCAGTATCACAGGTCCGCACAGGGCTATATAAAGCTCATCTTTGCCGGGCTTTTTGATAAGAAACATAACGTAAACAAGCCCGATCCCTGCCATAACAAGACACGCAACTGCATATCCTGCCGCACCCAGTGTGTCTGCAGGCAGAAACAGAAATTTAAGGCATCCGGGAATGCTCCTTAATGTGAGCGGCAATATCCAGTAATTATCGGATACCGCCCTCATCTGTGACAGCAAAGGTCCTATCCACGGAAGATATGATATAACAGACAGTCCCGCGCAAAAAAGCAGTCGCACGAAATGCCTCTTTTTGCCCGTAATAAGCGCATATATCCCGTAGACGATGTAGAGGCCTATTATGGCTATGCAGGCGTAATACTGCGTGTATGCCGTAGCAATCCCCGTAAGGTAAAAGCCTGTGGTCCAAAGTATAGCTTTTTTATCTGACATCATTCCCAAAGTGCATATAAATGCGATGGTGATCAGCATCATTGCAAAAGAATACATCCTGATCTCCGCGTAGTTTGCACCGAGTTTGGGCATTATGGTCACCAGAAGTACAAAAAGGCCGCCCGTAAAGATCCCGAATCTTTTTCTGATCGGAAAAGCAGACAGTACAAACAGTACGACCCAGGGAAGAAATGAGGACAGTTTCCCCCAGAATATAACTCCGGTTCCCGGAAACAGCGCTCTGCCTGCATCGGATACTACTTTAAGATAAAAATAATACAGTGGGGGATGAACATCCGCAGATGTCAGACGTACTATTTCCCGATAGGACGAAGAAGAAAAAACGACGGAAAAGACCTCATCGTACCAGATGTCATTTCCGCCCAGCGTAACACAATACGCCACCATTGTGAGAAATGCTGTGGCGTATAGTATGATCCCTATTATTTTGAAAAGCCTGTCTTTGTTCAATGTCAGTTGTCAGACGGTGCTTTACAGATGCATATCGTAGCTATCCCGTCCTTTGCCTCGGCCAAGATCATTATAGGGAAATTATAAGGATTAATGAAAGTAAGGTCAAGTTTGCCCCAGCTCACCGTGGCATCTAGATTCGGCTTTAAATATGATACCGGAAGCGAGTGAAAATGATGCTCCGTGGCCGGTATTCCGGCTATCATCATCGCTACATAAAGTGTGGATGATATCTGGCATATTCCGCCGCCGATACCGTCTACGACCTGTCCGCCGCTGTAAACATGAGCGATCTTAAACCCTCTGGCCGAAGTCCTCTGACCTACCGCATTGTTATACGAAAATGCACCGCCCGGAGGAACGATCGTTCCGTTCATGAAGTTACATGCCAGAGTGAGGTTATCTCCGCGGGCTATCTTGTAATTATACTTTGTAGAATATCTGCCGAGTGTAACTGTATTATAGTCATCATCCGGAGGAAATACACATGCTCTTTTGGACTTGTATCCCGAGCTCAGATAATGCTGGTAATACTTCCAGTAGCTGTACGTGAACTTGCTCATCAGATCTTCGTTGTAATACATGTATGCCTTGAGATTAAAATACGGGTTGGCATTCATAAGTATCATGTATTCTTCCGGAGTCATTGAAGGATGCGAAGCCACATATGCCCTGTGCGCTTCGATGACAGCGTTCCTGTCGGCCTCTATCTGAGCTGCCAGATATTCCTGAGTTGCCAAAGCTTCAGCAATTGCTGCTTCATCAGTCTGACCTGTTGTAGCCTCGTCCGAAAATGCAGGCTGCACGAGCAGCAGCACAACTACAGCAGCCGAAGTTATTACCGCCGTTATGTTCTTAATTACCCTTTTCATTTATGCTCCCTTTGCGACCGGATATTCTCTTAATAAGATACGATCTGTCTCCAGTCGGAAATTCCTATATAATTCTTTGCCCAGTCATTATATTTTCCGGCATTGTCGGTTATCAGACTGTTATACATCTCTTCGGAAATGCCCGTAGTGCTGAAGTTGGATTTGCCCCCTTCGTTCATACGGTGATAATAGATCCTCTTTATGCAGGGATTGTTCCTGGCTGCCTGATAGCATGCCATCATGGCTGCTGCCTGGACCTCCACTCCCTGAGCCTGCGTTATTCCGATCTCAGGCAGGATGATCTCTCTGACAGCTCCTCTGGTATTCTTCATGACAGGCAAAGACATGAATCCCGTCATTACAGGCAGATTCTGGAAAGTAACAACCTGTCCCGCAGCAACCTGGGCAGCATATGTATCTCCGCCGGAGCATCCTGACATATCCCAGAACTTGGCATAAAGCATGGGGTTGGGATAAGGATGCTGACACAGATTCCAGTCTATGTTGCCTTCGGTCATGATATCGGCATTAAATTCAATGAGGAAATCAAGGCCGTCCATATATTCATAGTATTTATATGATCCTGCGGGATGATCCATATTCCACATCTGGTCAATCGATACATATACCTTGGCATTTGCATTGACAGACTTTATCGCATTATAGCTCACTCTGAATGCCTGTGCGTAATCTCTGACATATGAGCTCCAATCAGGTGCTGCCGCATAGTTCCAGATACGATTGTTTACTTCATTACCTATTATGAACTCATCAACTCTGGTATTGGCCGTAAAGTACGACATCGTCTCATAGAGCTTGACTACTCCCTGGGCTGTCGATGCATTGAACTGATAATACATCTTGGGGCCTCTGATGGGATGCGAGTCTCCCTTTTTGGCGCTCGGATTGATGAGTGTGCTGTCAGCTCTGTTAACGATGACAGCTGTAGAATAATTATCTCGCAGTACTGCGGCTATATTGGTCTCCCCCACTCTGTAAAGCACCATCTTGTTGGTAGGTTCAACAAAACCGACACCCTGCAAAGGACGCGTAGCGTATGCTGCAACCTCCGGATTCGTGATATACTGAGCATTGGCCAGCATTACCGGTTTGCCACCGATCAGGGCGCATAATGCAAATTTGCTGCATATTCTTGATGCTCCCGCAGCATCCGTCAGTCCAAAAGCAAATGAAGGATTAACAGATACCGGTGCAGATGCTATGCATGGATCGTTTGCAGATACCGAATACTCAAATGGCATCAGCTGATACAGATACAGCATTCCGTCATCCGTTGTAGGGATCGAAGGCAATGTAGCCGAATAGACAACTGTGCTTGCATTTGAAAGTCTGGCCGATGCAGATGTTGCTATGGCGGTTACTACTGCCGTATTGGCACTGGCTCCCGTCGAAAAAGCAAAAAACATAACCATTGCAAACAGAACAACCAGTGATCTTTTTAATGATCTCATATGATTCTCCTTGAAATATCTGATAGGTGTGCGCATTTTCAATCCCATAGAACGTTTTATCAACGTAAATAGAGTATGTGCGAACACATACTCTATTTTATCCGAATTAGTTATGTTAATTCAACCACCACATATGGTGGTAAGCATCTGATGGTCTACCAGAAAAGTCCGTCTCCGAGGATCCATTCTCCGTTTACCTTGTAAACCTTGATGGTAACATCATCTTCGTCCTCGTCATCCTTGCCCTTGATCTTGAACTCCATCTCGATCTCGTAGCCTTTCTTGACATCGGCTTCCTTGTATTTTTTAGCCATTTCCTGGTATACGGCCTTAACTTCCTTGGCTTCCTTCTTAGTCAGTTCCTCACCGTAGAAGTATGCATCCTCTTCGTAATAATCAGCCTGAGACTTATAGCTCTCAGCTGTGTCCTTTAAAGATTCCTTGTAGCTCTTAAGATCCTTGTTTGACAGCTCGTCAACATCGGTTATCTTGTATGAAACCTTCCAGCCCTTGCCATATTCGTCCTCGAACTCATCATACAGGTCCTCCATTATGCCTTCGGTTAACTCAAGAGAATCTTCGATCTCATCCTCGTCACCGTATTTCTTGGCCAGATCAAGGAGTTCCTTCTGTCCCTTCATCTCAAACGAAGGAGCGGAGATCTTCATATATTCGTTATAATCCTTCTCTCTGCCGTTCATCAGGCCAACCATCTTTTTAATAGGCTTCTTGTATCCGCCGCCGAAAATGGTCGTTAGAAGCAGGATCAGCACAACTATAGCTACAACAGCAGCAGCGGCGATGATGATGAGTTTCTTCATGTCTCCCTTAAAAGCAGAAACCACACCGGCACCGGAAGCAGATGCAGTTGATGAAGTGCTGTCAGCAACGGTTTCAGCTGCAGGTGTCTCAGCAGATGAAGATGCTGTCACGGTTGAAGCTGCACTATCTTCAAGCTTGGTTCCGCATTCTCCACAGAATGTGGCATCATCAGCTAATTGTGCGCCGCAGTTAGGACAATATTTCATTTACATTACCTCCCAAAACATGTTTACTTACAGTTATCCAAAAGAAAAAATAACGTAACTTAAATTGTAACCGTAATACGCCGTATTGTCAATTATTCTGCGATATTCCGCCCGAATATCCGCCCGAATAATCTTAACGCGAATAATTGAAGAATATATCCAAATAATATAGAATAATCGTATATGGCAGCAAATCTTACCAACAGTGAACTTGAAAAATACATAGCGGATGAAGTAAGGCTCTACGCTAAAACGAGAGTTCCGGTAAAGGCTTCCATGCTGGAGCGTATGCTGGTTCGCAGTATCTCATGCGTAAAGCTGCATCCGAATCCCGAGGACGAATTCTGTGATCCGCATATAGGGCCCAATCATCAGATAATCTCTTCTTATGTCAAGACGATCAAAGAGTGCAGAAAGCACGGGGATATTCCCTGGGATGATGACCCGATCGAAGTGGAAAAGACTTTTCCCGACGGATATCTCATCCTTAACGGCCACCATCGCTGGGCTGCCTGCAGGATATTCGGATATAATAAGACAAGGGTCCACATAGTCAACCTCACTCAGCAGCAGGATATCGAAAAGATGCTGCTCCGGTCGGATAATCACAAAAGAGCATCTCTTGATTTTGACGAGGTTGTCCTCTGCCCCGAAAGTTCGGATCATTTCGAAAAGAAATTAAGGCTTCCGGGCGGATTGTTCTACAAAGAAAAACTTAAACTCGGAATACCTGCCCTTTTCAGATTCCTTGCTGAAAACGGTTATGATGTCTGGGTTTATTCATATAAGTATTATTCATTTGATTATATCCGCCACCTTTTCCGGAAATATCATTCCGGAGTGACCGGTGTAGTTACAGGTGCCGGAAGGAAAACGGCTGCTTATAAAGAAAAACGCGAGCAGACCGAGAAACTCTTTGCCGGCAAATACTCTGAGACCCTGCATATTTCAGTGGATAGTGTGGTACGTATCAGATCAGGTCAAAACGATCCTGAAATGCGCACTATCAATGATACCGAAGCAGGATGGTATCGGGAAGTCATGAATACCGTAAAGGATTTAAGCGATAATGCAGAATAAATTCGATCCCACAAAAATGCGGGTATCCTTCGATCTTGATGAAGTACTTTTTGTTTCACCCGATACCCACAAGACCGAACCGCCCTTAGGATTTCCTCTAAATAAGATATTTAAGGAAAGGCTCCGCCTCGGGACGCCAAGGCTCATCAACCGCCTTCAGGAACTCGGTTACGAAGTATGGGTTTATACTTCTTCCTTCAGGACCGAACGATATATAAGGTTACTTTTCCGCCTGTACGGGATTAAATTCGACGGAATAGTTAACGGGTTCAGACACCTCGAGGAAGTGCAGCGGAACAACAAGACCACTCTTCCTCAGAAACTCCCAAGCAGGTACAGAATCTCGCTCCATATAGATGATGAAGCTATAGTCTGTACGATGGGCCGGCAGTACGGATATAACGTATATCAGCTCGACGCCCAGGATGATGACTGGGAAGATAAGATAATAGAACGTGCCGGAGAGATCAAGAAGCGGGAATTTGGAGAAAAGGAATAACATGAACAAAGAGATCAAAATAGGAAAGATTAATATAGGGAATGATCCCCGTACCATGATAGTTGCCGAGCTTTCGGCAAATCACAACGGTGATAAGTCTCGTGCCCTGGAGATAGTTCATGCTGCGGCTGAAGCCGGTGCCGATGCCATTAAACTTCAGACATATACCGCTGACACCATAACGATCGACTGTGATGACCCCTGCTTTCAGATAAACCAGGGAACGTTATGGGACGGAACCACTCTTTATAAACTGTATCAGGAAGCTTACACGCCATGGGAATGGCAGGGTGATATTATAAGCGAGGCTAATAAGCTCGGAATGGAGTGCTTTTCTTCGCCTTTTGACCCTACGAGTGTGGATTTCCTCGAGCAGCTTAAAGTTCCGGCTTACAAGATTGCTTCATACGAGATCAATGATATTCCTTTGATAAGAAAAATTGCCCGGCTGGGCAAACCCATCATTTTCGCTACGGGTATAGCCTATCCTGCGGATATAGAGCTGGCCCTTAAGACCTGCCGTGACGAAGGAAACGAGGACATCATACTTCTTAAATGCGTGTCTTCGTACCCTACTCCTTACAGCATGGTCAATTTGCGACTCATTCCCGCACTTGCGGAAAAATATGACTGTATAACCGGTCTTTCTGACCATACAATGGGTTCAACGGTCGCAGTAGGTGCAGTCGCTCTCGGAGCAAAGATGATCGAAAAGCATCTTACACTAAAGCGCTCGGACGGCGGCCCCGACGGAGCCTTTTCGATGGAACCCGCAGAATTCGCTCAGATGGTCAGAGACATTCGAATAATGGAAGAAGCTCTGGGTTCCGATAGATATGAACTTACCGACAAGCAGAAGATCGAACACGAGCGTTCACGCTCCCTTTTCGTAACCAAAGATGTTAAAAAGGGCGATATCATAACGGAGGATAATGTCCGTTCGATCCGCCCAGGCATCGGCCTTCATACGAAATATTACGATGAGATCCTCGGTAAACGTTTCAACGCTGATCTGTCAAAGGGTACTCCGATGAGTTTTGATTACATCGATCGCTGAAACAGTTCACCGGTATACGTGAATTTCATAAGAAAATATTAACGAAAAAAGCCCCGGTCATTTGACCGGGGCCTTATTGTTTAGCCTAAAGCTTAGTATTCAGATCAGATCCGAATTACTTCCAAGCATCGTACTGCTTCTGGAACTCAGCAAGTACATCCTGGTAACCAGCTTCGTCAAGAGCTGCCTGGTATGCTTCGATAGTAGCGTCGATATCAGATGCTGCATATCCACCGTTCTCAAGAGCGAATCCGTAAGTTTCGAATACGTTCTGACAAGCTGCGTACTGAGCTTCTACAGGAGCCTTGTCGAAACGGAAACCTGCTGCACATGAAGTGTTAGCACCACCGTTGAATGACTTGTAGAGTTCAGCCTTGTTAGCAGGCTCATTTGAAAGAGGTGTTACAACTGTTGCAGAAGCTGACTCCCACATTGAGTGGTTGTAAGCTGCGCCTTCAACCTGCTCAACCTGTCCGTTAGCATCGTAGTTGAAATCTTCACCTTCGATACCGAATGTGTACATGTCAGCGAGGTGGCTGTCAGTGTAAAGGAGACCCATGAACTCGATAGCTGCCTTAGCCTGCTCCTCTGTGCTGTTAGCTGTTACACAGTAGCATGAACCAAGAGCTGAGTTAGAGTGTGCCCATCTGTCAGTAGCGGGTGTCATAGTAACATCCTGACCGTAACGAGAATCAGCTTCGTCGTTAACCGGTATATCTGTCCACCATGAAACAGCCCAATCCTGGCTCTGAGTTGTCTGGTCATTAGTTGTCTTTGTAACTTCATCTTCTGAGATGTAACCCTTCTCAGCCCATTCTGCCATTAAAGTACAGAACTCTTTGTACTGAGGTGTAAGGATTGTATCTACAACTGAGTTAGAAGCTCTGTCAACTGCAACCCAGTTAGCTGTTGAATCAGCTGTGAAGAAATCGAAGTCATTGATGTACCATCTGTAGAACATTGCTGTCTTCTGTGTAAGGAAAGGATACTTAAGTCCATCGTTCTTAGCGTCCTCAAGGATGGGCTCGAGATCAGCTAACTTCTTAACTGAAGCGATGTCCCAACCGTGTGCGTCGATAAGATCCTGACGGAACATGAAGTCATATCCTTCTACGTTATCCTTGTAAACAGGGATGAAGTAGTTCTTACCATCATACTTTGTAGCTTCCCACTGACCTGCATCCATTGAGTTGTAAAGGTCTGTTCCGGGAAGAAGATCTGTCAGATCATAAACTGCGTTCTGGGGAACGAGATCGTTTGTTCCGATTGTTCCTTCCCAAGAAGCTGTCCAAAGAAGGTTGATCTCGTTGTTAGCAAGAGCAAGGTTAGCCTTCTCTGTGTACTCACCTGAACCGATATCTGTCAGAGTGATTGTAACGCCTGCACCCTTTTCGCCAAGGTAAGCGTTGATAGCGTCCTCAACCTGCTTGGTCTTAGCTGAATCAGTAGAACCAAGGTTGAAGCAACATCTGTAAAGACTGATGTTAACTGCGTCGCCTGAAGCGGCAGCTGTGTCTGCTGAAGTATCAGCAGCTGCTGTGTCGTCTGTTGTAGCTGTGTCTGTTGTAGCTGCGCTGTTGTCTGCTGCAGGAGCTGATGCTGTATCAGTAGCTGCTGAAGAACAACCAACGAGTGTTGACAGAGTCATGGCTGCAACAAGTACGATTGAAAGTACTTTCTTTTTCATTTTTGTCCTCCCTTTATGGATTTTTGTATATTCTAACATCGGCACTGTGTCGATGCTGAACATCATGGATTGTAATACTTTGAACACAATATGTCAAGTTTGTGAACAAATTATGAACAAAGCCTGTCGCAAGGAATATATTAACCCTTAACCGAACCTACTGTCAAGCCCTTAACAAAATACTTCTGGAAAAAGGGATATGCCACCATAATAGGTCCTATAACTATGATAACCGTAGCCATCGTTGATGAATACTGCGGAATGGTTCCGCCCATGGCTGCCTTGGCTGATGCGGGTACATTTGAGTTATTAAGAAGGAACTCAATACTCTTCTGAATGTTGATAAGCAACAGCTGCAGAGGCTTCTTGGTATCGGTAGTGATATAAAGCAGTGCGTTCTGCCAGTCATTCCAGTATGCGGTAGCCATCATAAATCCGACAGCGGCCAGTGAAGGCTTGAGCAGCGGAAGCGTTATCTGGAAGAAAGTTCTGTATTCGCCCGCACCGTCTATCTTGGCTGCCTCCATCAGTTCTCCCGGGATACTGTTGGCTATATATGTCCTTAGGATGATAACGTTCATCGTCGAAACCATCAGAGGCAGAACAAGTAGCCACAGTGAATCCTTGAGATGGTACATACTCGTAAATACGATGTATCCGGAGAGCTGACCGCCGTTAAACAGCATGGGAATCAGTACATAAACCGACAGGAACTTCGAAAGTCTGAAATCAGGACGGCTGATCGAATATGCGAACATACTCATTATTAGGAGTCCCATAAATGTTCCGAATACCGTAACGAGGATCGTTACACCGTATGATGTGAGCAGTCTGTTACCATATCTTAATACCGCATTGATTCCGTTCATTGACCACTCTTTGGGGAAGAGTGAGAAACCGTTCTTTGCGATATATTTCTCATCCGTGAATGCTGCTATAAACGTCAGCAGTACGGGTATAAATGCAAACAGTGTGTATAAGAACAGACAGAACAGTAATATTACCTGACCAACGCCCTTTTTCTCTCTTCTGGAAGGAGCCAGGTCCATGTCTTTTTTAGCCATTTTCTTACCTCCTTTAGAACAGTGCGTTTTCAGGTTCGATCTTACGAACCATTCCGTTAGCAAACAACATCAGCAATAATCCCACGACGGACTGGAACAGCGACGTCGCGGCAGTGAATCCGAAGTTCGAATTCTTGAATATCGCGTTCAGGATATATGAATCTATAACCTGCGTCTTGTCATACAGGATACCGCTGTTACGTGTAACCTGATAGAAAAGACCGGTATCTGACTTCATGACCGAACCTACGGACAGAAGGAGCATAACCGTTACCATCGGGATCAGTGAAGGAAGTGTTATATGCCAGATGCTCTGCCACTTGTTCGCACCATCGATATCAGCTGCTTCATAAAGCTCCGAATCGATTCCTGCCAAAACAGACATATAAAGAACTGAACCGTAACCTGTATCCTTCCATATCTTAACGATGGTCAAAAGGATCGGCCATACGCTGGCCGTGGAATAAAACCTTGTAGTCATACCGAAGGTCTTATTAAGGATACCGGTGTCGGTACTTATAAATGCATATACTATGAACTGAACTGCGGCATAGGAAATGAATACCGGAATGATCATCAGTGTCTGCATTGTCTTGGCACATTTCTTGAACACACACTGATCGATTGCGATAGCGAGAACCACATTAAGAAGAGTTCCCAATGATGTAAAGATAACGTAATACAGTAAAGTATTCTCTGTCATCTGTATGAACGTAGCCTTGGATGCCATCAGGATCTTGAAATTCTCAAGTCCGTTCCAGGGGCTTCCATACAGTCCGAGCTTGAAGTCAAACTTCTTAAACGCCATGATGAGACCTGTCATAGGCACATACATGATGAAAAACAGAACCAGGAAGACGGGCAGAGCCATTACTACATGTGCCCTGTGTTTCCAGGTATTTCGAAGAAACTCCTTCATTACATAACCTCCTTATGCCCGCCGGGTGCGGGCCCGTTTTTGCTTAACATCATAAGTATATAGTACAACTATACATTTTACAAGTAATTAAAAACGTTTTCCACGATTTTTTTGTGCATTTTGCACCATCGGATCGTAGAAAACGTTTTCAAGTATTGCATATTTTATCTTTTCAGACAATTTTATTGTGCAGTTTTACATGTACCAAAGTACCGATTGGTCTATTCGACGCTGAAGGCCGATATCTCCTTCTTTAATCCGCTCATATTTTCATCAAGCGAATCTGCAGTCTGCCCGAGTCTGTCCACACTGCTCTTTAAGCTGTCGGTCATATTCATAACGAGGGATGAGCTCGCTGCAGTTTCTTCTATAATAGATGAGATATTATCAACGGCATCAACCGTCTCCTTGCGCTGAATGTCAGCATCTGAAGCTGAATCGGATATCTTGTCAAGCGCTTCGAGGAGTTCCTGCATCTTTGCCTTAATGGAATCAAATACATTTGTGACATCATCCACCAGCTGTTGTTGTGACAACACCATCGATGAGGCATTATTTGCCGCATCCACGCTCTCCCGTGTTCTGTCATTTATGATATCTATCTTGTTGCTGATCTCGTTAGATGCAGCAGCGGAACTATCGGCCAGGTCCCTGATCTGTTCGGCAACCACTGCAAATCCCCGTCCAGCTTCACCTGCTCTGGCCGCTTCAATCGATGCGTTCAGCGAGAGCATATTGGTCTTATGCGCGATCTCAGCTATCCTGTGAACGAATTCGCTGATATTGTTGGCTTCTTCGCTAAGGAGCGAAATATTCCTGCCGACATCCTCGGTCTTATCCGAAGCTTCTCTTGCACCTTCCGACAGATTTCCTACCATATTGGTTCCGCGCCCAATAAGGTCTTCGGCCTCTGTTATCTTGTCATGAATGGTACTGACATCGGCTATGATATTCCCGATCTTTTCAGACAGAGTATTGGTAATGTTCACACATTCAAGAGCGTGCTCCGACTGTTTTTCAACGCCGCGGCTGATCTCTGAGATAGCCTGTGTGATCTCTTCGGATGATGTTCTGATATCCTCGGAGGCGTCATTGACGTTCTTTGCCGATCCCTGCAGTTCATCTGCCGTTCCTGAGAGTTTCAGGACCAGCTTTCTGTTATTAACGACCATGTTTGATGCGGATCTGGCCAGATTCTGGAATTCATCAGAGCCTTTCGCATCTACGGTGACAGACAGATTTCCCTTGGCTACTTCATCGAGTTTCTTCGATATCCGCTTCATATTCCTTTGGATCCCGCCGGTAATTATCATGCCGACCGCAAATGAGAATACCGCTGCGATTATGACCATAACGAGCGTTATGGTTTTGATGCTCTCTGCCTGTTTTGTAACCGTATCGGCAGGGATCAGCGCGCAGATCGTTATTCCGTTCAGCTCGCTCTTTTGATAAAGGAACAGATAATTCGATCCTTTATAATTTACAGAAGAATCTCCTGACAGAGCCTCAGAGCTTTGGGCTGATGTAAAGAAGCTCTCGGATGCGAACATTCCATCGATCATGCCTTCCTTGCCGCATTCCATAGCTATCTCTTTGCCATCCTCTGTTATCAGTCCCACGAAGCTTCCCGTACCGAAGTTCATATTCTCGAGGATACCCTGCAGAGCTTCCGGCTTGACATCGATGATGATATATGACATCTGCTTGCTCGTGGGTATCTGGTATGACAGGAAATAATCATTTGCGGATAATCCGAGATACTCATCTATCATAGTATGCTGTGTCGTCCACTTGGGTATCGAGCCCTTGTCACCGTATACCGACAGCAGTTCTTCAAGATACTCGTCATATATTCCCGGCTTTTTATCAGGAGTGACTGTAGAGATTATATCCGTTATGCTCTTCGGGATCACATGAATATTGGCGATCGCACTGTTCGCAGATTGAGACGACATGAATACTACACGCTCGTCGGAAAAGAAGTTCGCTTTTTCAACCTTGCTCTTGCCCGGCATTCCCAGGATATAGCTCTCAATATTGGCATCAAACTGGTATCTGGCAGCCTCCTGCTCTATTCCCTTTGATGTCAGGTCCATATACTGCATGGCCATATTGATGGTCTGAGCGGAACTTTGAAGGAATTTATCGCTCATTCCGTCGGATGCGAGCCTGAATGATACGTATCCTACGAGTATCATGCAGATGATGGGCAGAACGAAGCACAGGAAAATCTTGTTCCTGATGTTCAGCAGCCCCACCTTGCCGTTGGAAACCTTCGGTGTCTTAGCCGCCTTTGGCTTCACTGATTCTTTCTTTTTCATTAAATAACCTCCAATGACATCCCCATGTCTGTTTTATTTGAGCCGGGCATCTTCCCCTAAGATGCTCAGGACACCACATTGTTTTTGTGAGTTTTGATAAACTCTATGAACTCATGAGCCGGTATCGGCTTGCAGAAATAAAATCCCTGAATGAGTTCGCAGCCCTGAATAAGATCCGTATTGATATTAGTGAACATTCTGGCGACTCTCTCTTCTTCAACACCTTCGACCAGCACTTCCTTGCCCATCTCCTTGAGCATGGATATCGTATCCTGTATGACGATCCACATCTGAGGATCATCCACCATATCCACAAAGGATTTATCGAGCTTAACCTGGTCTATGGGAAGTGTCGTCACTCTCTTGACATTTGAATATCCCGTGCCGTAATCATCAAGAGCTATGCGAACACCGTAATCATGCAGTCTGCGTATGTTGTTATCTACGATCTCGGGGTTGATACCCGCAGCGCTTTCCGTAAGCTCCAGTCCAAGGCGCGATGGACTGATGTTGTTATCCTCAATGAACTGCTGTATCCTCTCAACAAGATCAACCTCTATACACTGAGATGCCGAGAGGTTCATTTCAATATATTTAAGACCCAGTTCTTCCATATCAAGCCCTGCTATGAACCTGATAACGGTCTTTAATACGTAATTGCCTATCTCGTGGATCGCACCTGTAGACTCCGCTATCGGAATGAATACCGAAGGCGGTATGAACCCGTAATAACGATCCTGAAGCCTGATGAGCGCTTCTGCCGCAACGAACCTGTTTTCAACGGTCGAATAGATCGGCTGGTAATACATATGAAATCCGTTACTCTCTATAGCTCTGAAGAGTATCTCGTTCATCTCATTACGGATCCTGAAATCGGTATCATTGCAGAAATCTCTGTAGAAATGTATCCTTCCGTCGTTAGGCAATGTGCGATGGAACGTTGTGCCCAAAGCAAACAGAGTTTTAAAATCCTCTATCTCTTCGGGACATTTTACAACACATATCCTCTCATCAACCTTTACCGAAAATCCCTCTATATCAAGATCATTCTCCAGGGCATCTTTAACCCCGTTAGCGACCTCATAGATAATGTCATCATCAAGCACATCTCCAAGGTATGCGAACAGCCCGCTTTCAAGATAAAAGATCTCAGAGCCAAATCCCTTTTCCCGGCTGACCGTGCCCAGTATATCAGTGATCCTGTGAAGGAATACATTATACTTTGACTGCCCCAGATACAGTGTAATACTGCTGTGGTTCGCGATCTTAACCAGGATGACCGAAACCGGTTTATGTGTAATGAAGTTCTTGGATACGCGCTCTATTCCCTCATTATATTTGACTGCCCCGGTAACCGGATCGATCTGATTCTCCGATCTTTTTACCATGACCATAAAGAACAGCAGCGACATGGCCAGAGCGAAGCTCTCTATGAGGAAATTGGGAATGATAAACTGCGCCATCATTCCCGAGAAAACCATCAGATACAGGAAGATCAGAACCACAAATTTATCCCTGTTTATTATTCTGCGGTATCTGACTGTTATCGCTATTCCCCATACGGCATAGTAAGCGGATATCAGATAAAGAACTGCTATCCACGGTCCTCTGACGTATTTGGCATCCTCGGAAATACTAAATACGTTAAGCAATGTACCGTTAAGCAGGATAACAACCATACAGCACGAGATCGGTATTATCCATGAGAGTTTTCTCCATCTGGCTGTGCGGAATATATGCCATACATCGAGGCTTGAATAAAGATACAGCACAAACAGAGGTGCTATCAGATTCCTTGAGATAAAATATATCGTATTGAATGCGAACGAGCATACCCTCAGCGTCTGCGATGCATAACCGTATACATCAACTGAGCCGCTGCCCAGATCAAATACGGTTGAAACAAGTATCATCAGCATAATAAGGAACAATATTAAGTTGGTCCTGCCATCCTTGTACTGTTTTCTGATGATATACGAGAACAGAAAAATAAGTACTATGGCGATGGCACATTCGTCAAAACTAAGATATGACATTCTGCTCACCCAACGGACCTGTTATCTTTAAGGAACTTCAAAAACTCCTGTTTTGGAAGAGGTCTCGAAAAATAATAACCCTGTATGTAATCGCACCCTATCTCTATGAATTTATAAAGTGCGCGCTTGTCTTCGATCCCTTCTACGAGGATCTTCTTGTTGATACGCTTCAGCATTCTGACGGTATTTGATATTACTATCCACATCAGTGGCTTGTCCATTTCATCAACCAGCAGTTTGTCGAGCTTGACTATGCTAAGCGGCAGCGAAACGACTCTCTTGATATTCGAATAGCCGGTACCGTAATCATCAAGTGAAAAAGGTATTCCCACAGACGCGAGTTTATCAATATTCCTGTCAGTGGTCTCCGGATCATAATCAACCGCCGTCTCCGTAATCTCCAGATTGATCTGATCCGGACGGACTCCGTATTTTTTCATGCATCCATCGATCTTTTCAAAAAGATCGGCCTCAATACACTGTGCAACAGACAGGTTGAGCTCTACATATTGAAGTCCGGAGTTCTTAAAGTCTTCACTTCCTATAAAGCGGCAGACTTCCTCTATTACATAATCTCCTATTTCATGAATGGCTCCGCTCTCTTCTGCCGCCGGAATAAAGAGCGCCGGAGAAACGAAACCGTATTTTTCGTCTTTTAACCTGATCAGGGCCTCTGCCGAAATGTAAGCATCATCCTTTACGGAATAGATCGGCTGGAAATACATTTCGAAGCTGTGATTTTCTATTCCTCTGCTGATGATCATATCCATGTCGGATTTGATCCTGAAATCTTTGGTTTTGGCGATCTTGGATAGAACTATAACGTGCCTTTCCTCAGGCAGCTTATGGTGGAATGACTTGGCAAAGTTGATAAGTGAAGCCTCGTCTGATATATCCTCAGGACATTCCACCAGACAGACCCTGGCATCGAGCATGATCTCCATCTGTTTGATCTTGATGGGCTCGAGCATATATGCTGCTATCACGCGTCCTGCATCCATGATCTGCTCGTACTTATTGATATCTCCGACTATCGCAAATGTACCGATGTTAAGATAATAATTCTCCGATCTTAATCCGCTGATCCTACACATACGCTCTATCTTGCCGGATATGTTCTCCAGAAGTACCAGGTAGTTATCCAGTCCCAGGGAGCTTCGCAGCGATCTTGAATTGACAAATCTGATGAAGAGATAAACCTTGGGAGCTTCGGATTCAAAATTGGTTTTGACGGCATGAAGAAACGCATTGTAATTTTGAAGGCCCACGACATAATCCATCATCTCCTCCGGACGCTGGATTATAATGGCGATCGATATGGCCAGCAGAGTATAAGAAAAGCATGATATCCTGAACCTGTCTGATGATGTCTGGATCAGAAGAGCCGCGATATTGAAGATCAGCATGAAGTCGATCAGAATAAACTTGCTCTTGCCGAACAGATGCCTGTACATGGTGACCGTCAGGATACTCAGCGCATGGAAAAACAAAACTATCACATACAGTGCCATTATCGAACCTGTTTCGACGTATTTTTCCGAGCTGTCGATATGAAAAAGATTACCTGAGAAAATGTTCTGAATCAGAAGTACGGCGTATGCACCTGTTGGAACTGCCCACCACAGCAGCATATACTCCGCATCCTTTACCCTGTGCCAGACCCCTATATATGAACAAAGATACAGGTAGAGAGTAGTAGTGGTCAGACCCAGCAAAGAATAGTATGCATATTTGAAAATATATCTGTAGAATTCCAGAAAAGCCGGGATATTGGAGATACGCTCATAGCTAAGACTCCTTCTGTCGGCGAGTGTCATCAGAAGTATCATGACGCAAAGGGCCAGGAACAACATATTGTTCCTGCCCTTAGTAAGTTTACGAACTATCAGAGCCAGCACAAGAGTGGCTGTTGCAAAGGCGGCACATCCGTCGAAATACAGATTGATCAATATATAACCCCCGGAAAAAGAGTATTCCCCCAAATACCTTCATCCACTATGATTTTATCATAATCGGTACTTTAGTATCAAGAAGATCACCACATATCAGCGATCTCATATATCAGCTGTTCTGTCTTTTCCCAGCCGAGACAGGGATCGGTTATCGACTGTCCGTAGGTTCCTCCGCCGATGTCCTGCCTGCCATCCACGATATAACTCTCGACCATGAATCCTTTAAGTATCTTTCTGATACGCTCATGATTCTTGCTCGATGATATGACTTCCTTTATGATCCTGGGCTGCTCAAAAGGATTCTTGTCGGAATTGCAGTGATTGGTATCCACGATGAGCGAAGGGAATTTAATATCGTATTTCTCCATATACTCATCATAAAAATCGCACAGCAGGAGAATATCCTCATAATGATAATTTGGTATGGACTTGCCGTGTTTGCTGGTGTGCCCGCGAAGTATGGCATGTGCATAGGGATTGCCCTTTGAATGAGCTTCCCATCCGCGATATATGAATGTATGCGGATTCTGCGCGGTCAGGATTGCATTCATCATGACTGTAAAGTCTCCGCTCGTAGGGTTCTTCATACCAACCGGAACCTCTATTCCGCTGGCCGTGAGCCTGTGCTGCTGATCTTCAACCGATCTGGCACCTACGGCAACATATGCAAGCAGGTCATCGAGGTATTTATGATTCTCCGGATAGAGCATCTCATCGGCACAACTAAAGCCCGTCTCAAGGACAGCTCTCATGTGAAGCTCTCTGGTTGCGATGATGCCTTTGAACATATCTGGCTTGGCATCGGGATCCGGTTGGTGAAGCAGGCCCTTGTATCCGAATCCGGTAGTTCTGGGCTTATTGGTGTAGATCCGGGGTATGATAAATATCTTATCCGCAACCTTCTCCTGAACCCTGGTCAGGCGGCTGATATAATCAATGACGCTGTCTTCGTTATCCGCCGAGCAGGGACCTATGATAAGGACGAGCTCATTCGACTTGCCTTCAAAAATATCGGCGATCTTTCTTGCTCTTTTTTCCACGATCGTACTGACCTTTGCAGTGATCGGGTACATCCGCTTGACCTCTGTGGGTATGGCCAGCTTTCTTTCAAATTCCATGTTCATAATATTTCTCCTCTTTTATCTAATTCACCGCATGGCGGTATCATGAGATCACATCATAGGTTATGAGCGCGAGCATGCTGTCTGCAACTACCCTGGCTCTGTGTATTATCGCAGGATCATGACGACCCTTTAATGTCAGTTTACTGTCTTCGTTCTTATTAAAATCAACCGTCTTTTGTTCTTTGTATATCGAGGGTGTGGGCTTGACCGCGCACCGGATGATTATGGGCATTCCGTTAGAAATGCCTCCGTTTATCCCTGAATTGTGGTTTGTATCCGTAACTATCCTGCCGTCCCTTACTGAGAATGGATCGTTAAACTCACTGCCCTTAAGCTCGCAGTCTTCAAATGCATTGCCGAATTCAACGCCCTTTATGGCTGGTATCGAGAACAGTCCATGCGAATACAGGCTCTCCAGGCTGTCAAAGAAGGGTTCTCCCAATCCTGCTCTTAATCCCAGGATCACACTCTCCAGATGTCCCCCTATGCTGTCGCCATCAGCTGCAGCATCCTCTATGGCCTTGATCATGGCTGATCCGGCATCTTTATCAAGGACTGCAAACTGCTCATTGTTCAGGTATTCAATATCACTCCGATAGTCATTAAAGTCCCTGTCGCTGATGCCCGACAGTTTCTTTATATGTGTGCCTATGAGTATGCCTTCTTCTTTGAGAGCCGGTATCACTATCGCAGCTCCTGCCACGAGCGCAGCTGTTATCCTGCCGCTGAAATGTCCGCCACCTCTGTAGTCTTCATAACCTTTATACTTAACATATGCTGTGTAGTCGGCATGTGAAGGTCTGGCCAGAAACCTGGTCTCGGAATAGTCCGAGCTCCTGGTGTTTTCATTGGGGATCACTATCGTCAGGGGGCTGCCGGTAGTATAACCGTTAAAGGCTCCGCTTACGATCTCAAAAGGATCCGACTCAACACGGGCTGTACTGAGCTTGCCATAGGGGCGCCTTAACGACAGCTGGTGATCAATGAATTCCTCATCGATCTTTATTCCGCTCTTTAATCCGTCGAGTACGATCCCGATCTGAGAGCCGTGACTTTCTCCAAATATTGTAAAACTCAGATTGTTTCCGAATGTATTTTTCATCCTATTCCTTTCGGCCCGTAACATCCTGTCTCTTTTTAAGGCTCCGTGAATCCATGACACCGCCCACAATGAGTCCGGCCAGGACTCCGGTCACGAGTCCTATAAGGATATTGGCCATCATAATGCCCAAAGACAGTCCGACTATAATACCTATAAAAAGATACAGGCCGCTCCATACGGTCTTAGGTTTTGTAACTGAATATGTTTCTGTCTTAACTCCGTCATTGTTATCAGTGTGGCGGTATACAAAGCCTGCATTAGAGAACGCATGTATAGCGGCATCATTTTCCATGTCCACCACTGCCTCTATCTCATATATGTCGCCGAGCCAGAAGATATGATCTCGCATCATCTTAAGAGCTCTTGAAGCATATCCCCTGTTTCGGTATCTTTCTTCGATATCGATACTGATATTCACCTTGCCAAGGACCGGTTCGCCTTCAAACCGGATAACCCCGAGATATATCTTTTCAATGACAGCCGGATCCCTTAGCATTATCTTCCAGTCAGCATACCATATGAAATCCCTGGGTGAAATATCGGTTTTATCAGGATCTTTTCCACCCCGTTCAGGGATTATCTCCATATCATCGGAATAGATCGACAGTCTGTTCTTTTTCATCGGTATACCCCGTTATTCTTTATTTCTTCGGCGATCATTAGCGCCTTTGTAATGCTCCTTCTTTTGAAGATACATCATATCCTCAGCCTCTTTGATCAGGGTTCTCATATGAATTCCTTCCCTGTTAGCGATGCTGTAGCCAACGGACGCGCTGAAGCCTTTATCCTTAAGGCAGACTTTAAGATCGTTGATGCCTCCGGTTATCTCTTCAACCGAAGCATCAAAAACAAATGCCACAAACTCATCTCCTCCGATCCTGAAGGTGTCATCCTTGCCCCAGATTTTTCTGACTCTGTCAGCAACGGTCTTGATGAACATATCTCCCACATCATGGCCCTGTTCGTTATTTATCTCATGAAGCCCGTCTGCGTCTATATATATACATCCTATCGTCTGCGAAGTCCCGTCAGGATAGAGCTTTGTCCTGTTCTCAAAACAGTACCTGTTCCTTAATCCGGTGAGGCCGTCCATATCTCTTTCGTTCAGAGCATCCTCATACAGATTCTGTCTCTTGATCTCTCCGCGTACCAGTGTATCAACATCTCTGAAGCCTATGACGAGATCTACCTCACCGTTACCGGCCACAGCCTTGGACACGCAGATACGTATGTATTTATAGCCTCCGTTATTGTCTGTTCTTTTATAGGTAATGGTATAAATTCCGCTCTCGGGGACACTCTTCGTCAGATGATCAAAGTCCAACTCATTTCTTAATCTTTCCTTGTCCTCATCGAGCACGTATTTATCTATGTAAAAATTGACCGACTCGTTATAGCCCTCAGAATAAGCAGTCCTGTATTTGATATACTCCTCGGAAAATTCATCCTGAGTCGTTCTGTACAGTTCCGCGATATTGCCGGGTTTTACCAGAAATACGGTATGATAATCTCTCGTCAGTCCATCAAGAAGCGATAGCTGGAAGTCCTTTTGCTTCTTGTGCTCCTGCATGGTACGGATCTCTTCGTCCTTAACCGCAAATCCCATGATAACGACATTCGAAGCGTCCTCCTGGGCGACCTTAACACATTTCATCTCACAGTAGCAGTTATCGTTATTAAGATATATTCGCGTAAAATAATCCTGATTGATGAGGTTTCGTCTGACATAATCCCTCGAGAGGATCTCTCTCATACGCTCCTTATCCTCATCAAGGACAGCATTGTCGACATAGTCCTCAACAGCCCTGTCATAATCCACATGGTAGAACGAATCACCGAACATACCCTCTATACGGTCACTGAGGCCAAAGGGGATCAGCTCCTTGGTGTCGAGATTCACGAAATAGACCGAAGCGTACTCTCTGCTCAATGCATTGACACCCGACACGTATCTTTTATGGATCTCCTCCAGCATCAGTCTCTCTCTGACCTGCGAATCCACATCCGTGCACAGGATAGCAACTCTGGTAGGCTCCTCCTCCGGATCATCAAGTTTCTTTATGACCAGCCTGTTATACAGATAATATCTGTTGTCATATCTCCAGCGATAATATATAGTCTCGCTCTTTTTGCCCCTTAATAGCGGAATGTAATAATCGGGATCCATGATGTCCGTCAGAGTTTTGCGATCTTCAGGATGAACAAACTTGTCTATAGCACTCTTAAAAGCAAGTGCCACATCCTGATAGACTTTCATGGCATCATCTATCTCCTTCATGTATACGCCACTTAAGAACTTGACCATCTTCATGTCCTTTGGAATATCATGATAGTAAAAAAACAGATGGTCATCCAGCAGAGAATACAACACACTCTTCTCTATACTGGCCAGTTCTTCTTCGCCGATTTTTTCTCCCAAAAAATACGTACCGTTAATTATCTCCATTTCCCCTCGCATATAGATATTTCTTAAAAGATTATCGTATCATAAAACGCCCTGTCATTCAAAGGTTTCGGCTATCCTGTCAGCTACGAATATGCCGCTTGCCGAGGCGTGTGACAATGAGTGCGTCACACCGCTTCCGTCACCTATTATATACAGTCCCGGATATCCGGTCTCGAGATTCTCATCTACCGATACTTCCATGTTATAGAATTTGACCTCAACACCGTATAGCAGCGTGTCATCATTGGCCGTTCCGGGTGCTATCTTATCAAGCGCATATATCATTTCCATGATACCGTCGAGGATGCGTTTGGGAAGAACCAGACTAAGGTCTCCGGGTGTAGCATTTAACGTAGGGGTAACGAGGCCTTCCTGTATCCTCTTTTCATTACTCCTTCGTCCCCGAACGAGGTCTCCAAACCTTTGAACTATAACACCGCCTCCCAGCATATTTGAGAGTCTGGCGATACTCTCACCGTATCCGTTGGAATCTTTAAACGGCTCTGAGAAGTGCTTGGCGACCAGCAGGGCAAAGTTTGTGTTCTCGGTCTGCTTGTCAGCGCTCTCATAGCTGTGTCCGTTAACGGTTATGATCCCGTTGGTGTTCTCGTTAACAACTATGCCATGAGGATTCATACAGAAGGTCCTGACATTGTCCTCGAATTTCTCGGTCCGGTATACGATCTTGCTCTCATACAGTTCATCCGTCAGGTGAGAGAATATGACTGCCGGCAGCTCGACTCTGACACCTATGTCGACTCTGTTGCTCTTGGCCGGGATGTTAAGATCCTCGCATACGGATTCCATCCATTTGCTTCCGCTTCGTCCAACGGATACTATGCACTGATCGCAGGTCAGTTCTCCGCCTTCAAAACACACCTTGAATCCGCCATCGGAAAGAGCTTCTATCTTCTCAACAGCGGTCATAAAGCGGAAGTCAACGAACTCTTTTAATTTGGCATAGAGATTTTCCAAAACCACGTAATTAATGTCGGTACCGAGGTGCCTGACTGATGCATCGAGCAGTTTTAGTTTATTCTGCATGCATATCTTTTTAAGCTGGGTTCCGGTGGTTGAGTAAAGCTTCGTTCCTTCACCGCCGTTTTCCACATTTATGCGATCCACATATTCCATCAGTTCGATGGCCTTGGATTTGCCGATATGCTCATACAGTGTTCCGCCAAAATCGTTCGTTATATTGTATTTGCCGTCGGAAAAAGCACCTGCTCCACCGAATCCGCTCATTATAGAGCAGGATTTGCAGCCTATACAGGTCTTGATCTTATCCCCGTCTATCGGGCATTTACGGTCAGACAGAGCCTTGCCCGCATCAAAAACCGCAACCTTAAGGTCCGGTCTCCTGATCATAAGCTCGTATGCTGAAAAAATACCGCCCGGTCCGGCTCCTATGATGATAACATCATATTCGTGTTTCATTTAATGATCCTCTCTGTTTTGATATATAACGTGCATCATCCGTTCCCCGTTATCTCTCCTTCAAACGTTCCGAGGGCGAAAGTACGCAATTTATTTTACCACTTTTTACGCTTAAAATCGATACCGCAGCGTAGTTTGAACACCTTTATTTTCGCACATACATCAAAAAAGGGCGGAAGATCAACTTCCGCCCTTTTGTCGTATTTACTTTGTGAACCGGTACTTACTTAACAGTCACCTTGGTTATGTGAGGATTGGGTCCTTCATACCAGTAAAGGAAACCTTCTACATCACATACCTTACCTACTTCAAGAGAGCCTACCATGTTGTAGAAATCAGCATCGTCACCGTTGAGATAATACTCGAGGCAGAAATAATACTCATTTCCGTCCTTTGTAAAGTTGACATAGATGTCATCTCCGGGCTCATTGTTCTTGTAGGAAACAGCAGATACTGTCATATCCTTGAATGAAACGAGCTGGTTCTGATACTTCTGCAGATCATCTGTTCCGAGGAACTTGGTAACGTCTACAGGTGATGCAACATAGTTGCCTTCCTCTATCTCAAATGTAGCGTCTGTGATCTCGATCTCACCTGACCACTCAGACTTGTAACCCGTGGCCTTGAACTTGGTTCCGGGTGTGAGCTTGGCTGCATCCTCTTCAGAGCAAGCCATCTCATAGAGGAAATATGCTCCGTCCTTGTCAGCAGCATATACAGTGATCTTGTTGTCCCACCATGACTGATGAGCCTGAACATATGCCTCGATAGTAACTTCAGAATCAAGAGCTGCAGCGTCATACTCAGCATAAGTCATAACACCTTCAGACTTCTTTTCACTCTCGCCGCTCTTGCCGTTGCCGCAGGCTGTGAGCATTGAAGCAACCATAGCCAGCGTCAGAACTGTTGCTAATACTTTTTTCATAATAATCTCCTTTTGTACTATACACACGGACACACAACGCATCCGATCGCTTACGATTTCATATCATATACCCAACCGGCTCATATTTCAATTATCTTTTTTCTTATCCTTGATGAATCTGGTTATGTAAACCGCCGAGATAAATACCCACACGAGTCCTAGGCTCCAAAGGAGTATCACCGATGCCCGTGGCATAGGGCCCATGGAATCCTTTTTCATGGCTCCGGATAATGAAGAATCTAGCTTGTAAAGACTCCTGACATCACTGAATGTCTTATCAATAAAGGCATCGTCAACTTTGGTTCCACGCCGTTCCGCCTTTGTCACGTTCTCGATAAGAGCACCTGCTGCATCTCTTAATGATGCCGATCCGTTAAACACGGGAGTAACGAATGTATTTGAGGTATTATCAAGCAGCAGTTTGGCTGCTTCTATCTTGATCCTGTAGTGCTCATTTTGATCGCTTCCGGAAAGTGACAGATATTCCCTGTATTCGTCGGAATCCTGAGCCTTGCTCGTGACCGGAACATATCCTTCCGTCTCGGAATAAGCTATCTGTATATCATTGGTGAGCAGGAACTGCGCAAAAAGCCAGGATGCGAGCACTTCCTGGGGATCTTCTTTATTAAATATGCATACCGAAGGTCCCTGTGATATCATCTTAGGATCTGAGGTATCAAACTGCGGTATGGGTCTGACTACGGTATTAAACGTTCTCTTGTTTGATTCCGCGATATCCGACAAAGGCGCATCGGATCCCATCCATGTGGCACCTGCAGTCGAATCAAGAGCAAATATGCATTGTCCTGCATTCAGGAAATTCCCGGGATAGCTTGATATTTTAAAGGTAGAAAAAGCTCCCGTCCGGGCATGTGAGGATATATCACCGAGGAGCTGTCTTGTTGTGTCATTAAAGATCTCTATCTGCCCATCATCAGTCGAATATCCCGCATTTAACTGCTTAAGCATTGAGATCATCATGTTATCGGTTGATTTGTATATAAAGGGTATGAGGACCTTTTGGCCGTTAACGGCATAGTTACCGGATGAATCCTTATCAAGGGCCTTTTCCGATACCTCCCAGACAAAATCCCACGTCAGTATATCGGGAACCTCGTACCCCAGAGCATTCACCAAGTCTTCATTGATATAAAGGGCCTCAGTCGAGCGCATAAAGGGAAGGGCATAGCACGCTCCGCCAAGGTAACACTCACCGAGGAATTCAGGAACGACTTCGGCTCTGGATGGAGAATCAAAGGATACGCTGCTGCCTCCCAGTCCATAACGCGGATCATCAATGAGATCATCTAGCGGAACAACTATATTTATCCCGCTCATGTATGTAGCGATATGATCCGGATAGGTTATACATACATTTGGAGTTGTCGATGTGGAGATGTTCGTTATGACATCATTGTATATGCGGCCGTAATCAGCATACAGGCGCATGTTGACTTTGATGTTCGGATATATCTTTTCAAAGTCGCTGATAGCCTTTTTATATATATCCTGTTGGGATTTGTTATTGTCATTCTTAGCCCAGAATGTTATCTCATAACTGCGTGAAACGTCAAATTCCTCAGGGATCTTAAAATCGTCAAGCCCTCTGGAGCCGTGACATCCTGACAATAGTGTCATAATTGCAGCGGATAAAAGGGCCGCCATAAATCTCATGCGTTTCCTCATCCTTTTGTACCTCCGCTTGCAACACCTTCCATGATCTTTTTATGGAATATGAGGAAAAGAACCACCAGCGGTACAGATATGACAACAACTGCAGCCATCATCGCCGGAATATTCTCCCTGCCGAATCCGTTCTCCCTGATCTCCTGTATTCCGTTTGAAACCAGGAAATACTTTGAATTGTCGGTAATGAGTCTGGGCCATACGAATGAATTCCAGCATTCGATGACTTTCAGTATGATGATCGTTATCATAGTAGGTCGGCATATAGGAATGAGGACCTTTAGCAGATAGCGCAGATCCGATGTTCCGTCGACCTTGGATGCATAGTAAAGATCATCCGACACTCCCTCGAAGTTCTCTTTGAGCAGATATATGTAGAATACCGAAGTCACCGACGGAAGAATGAGTCCTGTAAAGGTATTGCGCAGATTAAGAGATGTGATGGTCGCATAGTTGGTGATGATCACGAGCTCGTTCGGTATCATCATAAGTGCGAGAAACAGCGTGAACACAAGATTTTTGCCCTTAAAATCAAGTCTCGCAAACGCAAATGCCGCCAGTGTTATGACTATCAGCATAACGGCAGTCGTTACCAGTGTGAAAAAGAGCGTGTTAAAAAGATATCTGCCCAGCGGAACAGATGTAAAGGCACTGGCATAGTTCTCAAGCGTAGGGGAAGCTGCATAGAATTTCGGCACGTATTCAGAATTGTATGAGCCGTAGCTTTTTATCGAAGAGAGCAGCATCCAGTAAAAGGGAAAGAGCACTATGATCGCCCACAGTACGAGGCAGACATAGATAAACGCATTTTTGATGCGCTTTAATATCTTCGCTCTTTGACCTATCTTATTTAATTCGGTATTATTGTTCGTTTCATTCATACTTGTGATCTCTGACCGGTTATTATCTCATGATCGATTATCCGCACTTCATCTTATAGAGGTCTTTCTGCTCACCATAAGATTTATGACTGTTATCGTCAGCACTATGGCAAACAGTATTATCGCTGCAGCCGAAGCATACGAAGGATAGCCTCCCGAGTTGCCATAGAGCATATCATATATGTATCCGACTATGGTGTTCATCCCTGCGGAATTAAGGTCCGTACCAAACAGTGCCACCTCATCCGAATACGCCTTAAAGGCTCCGATGAATCCCGTTATCACGAGATAAAACACCATGGGTGATATCATCGGAAGCGTGATCTTGAAGAACATATCAACACTGCTCGTTCCGTCCACCTCAGCCGCACTGTAATATACCTTCGGAACCGAAGCGAGTGCCGATGTCAGTATCAGTATCTTAAACGGCAGAACGACCCATATCGTGTAAAAACACATCACGAACATCTTGGCCCAATAGGGTCCGGTGATGAAATCAACGCTCTGTCCTCCGAAGAAATTTATGAACATGTTGACAAGGCCATCGGAATAAGCGGTCTTTTTAAAAAGGATCATAAATACCAGCCCGACAGCCAGCGTGTTCGTCACATAGGGCAGGAAATAGACAGTCTGGAACAGATCCTTTAGCGGTTTAATGGAACTCAGTCCCAGCGATATCAACAGCGCTATTATCGTAGATAACGGAACAGTGATAATTACTATGATAAAAGTGTTCTTAAGCGCCGCTATAAAGTACGGATCACGAAGAACATAAGCATAGTTATACGATCCGGTCCCGAAATAGCTCTGAGAAGCGAAGTTATAACCCTCCTCAAAGGAATAGACGAACACGTCAAAGAGCGGATAGATCATGAAAGCCCCAAGGAACAATATGGCAGGCAACAGATAAAGCCATGCTTTTATCTGACTTTGTTTAACCATTATTTGATTCGAACCTGATCCTTTCTTCGGTTTCTTTATCAAACGCATAGACCTTGTGAGGTTTAAGTGAAAAGCTCACGTGCGAAAGACCAAGATCCACGTTGTTATCTGCGTTTACTATGGATCTTATCGTGCCGCTCTCACTTATGAGCGAACCGTGCTTTGAAACTATGCTTACATCGCGGCCCATGACCTCCAGTCTGCCGAGCTCGCACTTTAAGGGGCCGTCAGGGTCCAGAATAAATCCTTCGGGGCGTACGGCAACATAAACATCCCCGGATTTATTATCATCTGTCTTTATTTCCAGTACCCGGTCTTCACCGATGTACAGTCCGCCGTCTTTAATGCTTCCTTCAAATACGTTTATCGGCGGTGTTCCGAGGAACCTGGCGACAAACAGGTTTACCGGATCATCATATACTTCCTGAGGTTTGCCCATCTGCATCATTTCGCCGGCCTTCATGACCACAATGAGATCACAGATGCTCATCGCCTCGTCCTGATCGTGTGTGACAAAGATCGTGGTGATCGATGTCTTGCGTTGGATCCTTCTTATCTCTTCCCTCGTCTGAAGCCTTAGTCTGGCATCGAGATTGGACAGCGGCTCATCAAGGAGCAGAACTCTCGGTGACTTGACCAGGGCCCTGGCTATCGCAACTCTCTGCTGCTGTCCGCCCGATAATTCCGAAGGCTTTCGATCGAGCAGTTCATCTATCTGAACCAGAGAAGCAGCTTCTTTAACGCGCTTTTCCATCTCTTCTTTGGTCAGCTTGTTCTCTCCTTTAAGGTTCTCAAGTGGGAACCTGATATTCTTAAATACCGTCAGGTGAGGATAAAGAGCATAACTTTGGAAAACCAGTCCTACGCCCCTGTTTTGGGCAGGAAGCGAAGTAACATCATCCTCACCGAAAAAAATCTGTCCCTCCGTAGGCTTTTCAAGTCCGGATATCAGATTGAGAGTCGTCGATTTGCCGCAGCCTGATGGCCCGAGCAACCCCACGAGTTTACCGTCGGGAATCTCGAAGTCAAAATTGTTGACTGCGATCACATCACCGCCCTGTTTCTTGTTCCTGTTTGGGAATTTCTTAGTCAGATTCTTGAGTACGATTTTCATGTTCTGTTCCTTATAACCGATGTGTTTCAGCCGCGCCCGGAGACTATGATCTGCCAAAGCAGACCTCTGCGGAGGCGTCGGCACTTAAATCGCGTTCTTTGCGATCTTAGGTGTCCGTTACGCCGGAGAAAGAGCGAAAGCGCGTCTGCGTGGCAGATTATAGTCTCCGGGTAAGGCTTGGATTCTCTTTATTATTTCATTAAAAACAATTTTATTCAGATATCGTATGCATGCTTCAGATCCTGAGAGATATGGTCGAGATCAGGATAGATCGATGCCTCTGTTATTCCGAACACACGAAGTGAATCTATGAAGTATTTCTTACGCTCCTTGGGAATGATGATCTTATAAAGGGTATCCTCATCGCAGATATCTTCCAGACGTCGAAGCGAATTGTGCACCGTGAAGTTCGCCTGCTGCGAGTACATTCGTAGATTATTATCCGTATTGGATACCGCCAGAATACGGTCATCGAGCTCATGATTATGGTGATTATGTTTAAATGCAGGAAGCAGCATCTCCTGTGTTGTTTCCGCATCGTTGGGGTATATGCAGTATCCGAATCCCTGCATCTCATTTAATGACATTGGAGACAGCACCCATACACCTGCATCCTTATCCGGCACCTGCTTATATGTCTCTGTCGCAAAAAATGAAGCGATAAGAGGCGATCTGCTCCAGTCGAGCATTCTCGTAGGCAGTCCGTAATGCTGCATGATCGCTACCCATGCGGCATAATTTTTCTTATCCGGAGGATTGTTCATTATCTGTCTGGCTTTGGTATAAAAGTCGTTTGTTATAAATCTCTCGACATCTATTCTCTTTTGCGAACGCTGAATGGAAGGTATCAGCGGAAGCTCCGAATCATCCTCTCCTCTATACCACAGATTAAGTCCGTGCTTTTGTGCCAGTCCGTTAACAAACTGCAGCAGTTCATCAATGCTGGTGATCCTTTGTACTATCATCGAATCGTCCTTCTTTCATTCGATCGTTTTATCCAGTAATCATTTTATCACAATATATTTCTTTGATACACCAGTAAAAAGGATCACAAAGCAATTTCCGGATTACGACAAAAGACCCCGGGAAAAATGTTCCCGGAGTCTTAAAGTGTAGACTGTTTCTATCAGGCATATGATCCGAAGATCATCCTTCGATAGCTATGTATTTCTTAGCTTCTACCTGTTTGGCATCCTTCTTTGGAATATCAAGCTTTAATATGCCATGCTTGAAGCTAGCTTTGATATCTTCCTGTGTGATACCGTCGCCGATGTAGAAGCTTCTCTGGCAGGCGCCTGTGTAACGTTCACGTCTGATGTAGTTGCCCTTCTTGGCTTCCTTCTCGTTTTCTGCTTCGTCCCTGTTAAGGCCTTTGGAAGCACTGATCGTCAAGTAACCTTCGTTCAGTTCAACCGTAACCTCATCCTTGGAGAATCCCGGCAGATCTATCTCCATCTCGTATTCGTTCTCGGATTCCTTGATATCGGTATTCATAACGTTCTTGGCTCTGTGGCCGTAAAGCTTCTTTTCCATGTCCTTGAATTCTCTGTCATCAAATCCAAGCCATGGGTTCTGGTAAAATCTGTCAAAAAGATCGAAATCATCATGAAAAATACTAGGCATCAACATAAGTCATCCTTCCTTTCTGTATGTAAATTTACGATGTCGTTTATACTGTGGAACCGGGATGGATGGGAACCATTTTATTCTCACTTATTGTTCCTCTTCCCTCGTTCTGACTATGTTATACCACCGTTATTAGCACTCGTCAAGAGTGAGTGCTAATAACTTTTTATTAAAATTATAAACTATTTGTAAATTCAAGGGGTTTCAATCTCCAGATCATTGTGATTTTTGCATATTTTCGCGTTTGACCCCATTTTGACCCCACATATGTTTTAGTTTTACATTGATATCGCAAGTTCTTCATTCTCGATCCTCTCCACTTCCTTTTTAACTCTCTCAAGGCTGGAGACGTGATTATAGACGTTCATTGTGATCGAGCATTCAGAGTGCCCCATTAAATACTGCAAGATTTTAGGGTCCATTCCGCTTTCAGCCATCCGTGTACATCCCGTATGCCTCATTATATGAGCGGATATTTTCGGAAGAAGCTCTGGTTTTCTCTTCTCCTTCTTTGCCTGTGTCTCCTCCTGCTTGTTATATGCTTTTACTATGTTGTAAAGCACGTTATTCACTGCATTGGGAGCGAGCGGCATGCCACTCTTGGCGGTAAAGACGAAGTTCCTGTATCCATCGACCTCTATATCGTGGTCTATACCGAGCATAAACTGATACTCTCGCTGCTTTGCAAAGGCTGCACACACCGCACTTGTCAGCGGAATGGTCCTTGTACCTGCATCGGTTTTGGTGTGATCAACTACATAAAACTTGCAACCTTCTCCACGATTCTTGTAAATGAGCTGATGGTCGATATTAAGCTCCTTTGCCGGCCGGTCGAAATCAGACCATGTTAGTCCGGTCAGCTCACCAACTCTAAGCGCTGTTCCCACCATTATCTGTAACATCGGCAGATGCTTCTTATAGCATGGACTCTTCTTTACAAATTCAAAGAGTCTCTTCTGCTGATCGACAGTGAGCGCATCTCTTGCTTTCGGCTTTTCTCCGAACCCATTCAACTGATGCTGGGCCGGGTTGCGGTATATGATGCTTTCATCAATGGCCAGGGCAAAGGCCGGGATTATCATACCGTGAATTACTTTAAGGGTTCCCCATGCATATCCCTTTGTCGTCATTTCGCCGTAGAACATCTTGATATGCGTCGGCCGTATGTCCTTGATCTTCATCATTCCCAAAGAATCCTGCACATGGTTTTTCCATAATGCCTGATAGTTTCCCCGTGTGGTATCTTCTATCTGAATGATCTGCATATGGAGTTCGTGCATCGCATTAAGCGTTGAATTACGAAGCTCACCGGCTGTCAGGAGTCCGTCATCGATCTTCCTTTGAAGTTCACGCTCTTTCTGTCTCAGCGCGGAAAGATCTTTGTCATACAGTCCTACTCTTTTGCCCGTTACAGGATCGATATACCGAAACTCGTATCTTCCGTCCGAGCGGAGACGCTCTCCATCCTTAAGTCTTCTTCCTCTATTATCTTTTCTGCTGTTGTTTTCTTTTGCCATAACCTAGCCTCCTATGGTTATAGCACTTCACCTCCTTGAATATTCCGTTGATCTGTCTGTTTCAGATACTATTATATAGCATTATCCAAGGAGGGGAATAGCGCATCTTTACATTGACATATCGTCAATATACT
>JAILAN010000129.1 GCA_024681595.1 Lachnospiraceae bacterium | reverse complement strand
GACGGAAGTAATTTGGATTTTATTGCTGCAAGTGATGGGGACTTTGATCCAAACTTTGTATTGAATTCATCAGCCGGTCAAAAACTAAGTGGTAATTATTGTGTGACATTTGAAGATACAGATGCACATATAGGCGGATATAGGGTATCCGCTGAAAGTAAAGAGATCGTTGAAGGAAATGCATGGGAGACAAAGCCCAAAGGAGTGGGAGCGGGAGATCCTGTTTATAAAAAAGATGATACAAGCGGTAAATATACTTTTGACGGTTATCTGAAAAAAGATGTATCCGGGAATATTGCTGTAGTTGATGATTTTGAAGCTGCACTTACTACGGCATGTGTTTCATTTCATAAAATGAAATATTATGCAGCAGAAAATAATAACGGTGGTATATTGACCGAGCTGGATCAGATATCGGGAAATACCCCTTCAGACAACAATGGAGAAAATGATGATCCGGCTTTGGGAAATATATCGAACAATTCTTCAGGACAGATTCCGAATACAGATAATACAGCATCCGAAAATGATACTGTATCCGAAAATGATACTGTATCCGAAAATAAGGATACAAAGGTGCCGGTCAGCGGCAATAACAGTGGATCGGAAGAAAATGCCGGTGCTGCAGATGTATATTATGCACTTGACTTTGAATATGTGGATGGATATACATCTGATGCCATAGATCTTTATAATGTAAAAGAGTATAGAAAATTAGCCGACAACCAGGGTTCAAGTATGGGTAAAGTATATGCAATCCCGGCCTCGAATCCGATCGTCCCGAATTATTACAGAAAAGGAACAATAAAGAATAAAAATGACCAGGCTTCTTATATCGTATATAAAAAATCTGACTACGGAAATTACAAGGCTGTTTATAATGCAAGCTCGACCCAGATTTATAATATCCTGGGTGCTGAGATCTATTATAAGGGAAGCTATACAAATAACGAATGGTTTAAGCAGTTCGTGCTGGACAGGACTACCCAGAAGGAATATGACAATCTCTATATTCAGGTTTTGACGGTAAGTGCTGCCAGCATCACTACTACGGCAGTAGAAAATGCCGATCTCATATACCTGTCCGCAAAAACAACTGACTTTATGCCGGACTACAGCGGAGTTAATTACGATAATTATTATGCTGATTATGGCAATAAGCTGGATATTTCAAAGGAGGTTTCGGATACCATCCTCTATCAGGCGGCTATGAGGAATAAACCTACGATGGTAGATTACAGACTGGTAAGTCAGACCGGAAGTACGCTCAGGTCAACCTATGCCTGGAAGACAGCAAAGGTTCTGGCTGCCGACAATCTGAAAACAGCCTACAGTAAATATGTAACGGACTTTGTAGTTGACGGTATCACGGAAATGTCAGATGAAGATCATACATGGGTGAATAGAAATGTATATGTTTTTAATGATTTTATAAATTCGAAAGCAAGTCCTCTTAAGACTATACTCAACAGAGATTTTAATAGTGCTTTTGCTAATGAAGAACAGATGAAAAATACAGTAAAAGACGGACTTACCGATGTCATGAACAAAATAAAAGATACCAACAGCAGCAGAGCGGAAAACAGGAAGGTTGAGGAGAGCTATTTAAAGATCACGGAAGCCATAATCATAAGGCATATCTTAAATTACGGAAGGGTAGGTGCTTTAACCACAAAGGAGAATATATATGTTCTTGAGATTGAGCCGACCAATCTGGGACTTCCGGACAGCAGTGATTATTCCAAAGCGGCACCCTTGCCCGGAACAGACAAGGTATATGATACTTCGATAACACTTCAGTATGATCTTTCAACCGGAACGGTTACTGAAAAAGGAACGACTTATAATACACTTTTATATAAGAAATATGATTCTGCGGCAGATCCGGGCGATGTTGTTGAAAGGACCATATTAAAGACTACCGGAAAAATACACCTGACGCAGATGGGAATGTCTGAATTCATCGGAAAGATAAGTGACTTAAACAGTGAATATGACATGATATTCATAGGCGATGATACATCCGGGATGAACCATGTGACAAAGGATTGGAATTCAAAGACACTTTATAATGATTCCGATATGAACGGTCTGATATATTCAAATGTCGGAGATAAGATCAAATTTAGGGAAAGTCATGTAAATGGCAAGAGTCTGGATACATACAGATTCTCGGGAAATGATATAACAAGCATAATGGCTGAGGCAGTTTTTAACTTTGCCAAGGCTGATTATCCTGTTGTTGTAGGAGATTTTTTGATAAGTCAGACAGAAAACAAGAGGATTGTAAACACAAATTACGTGGATAATTCTTCGCATCTTTATGATATGTTAAATAAACTTCTCGATGATACGGGAACGGAAGACAATCTTTTCAGGGTTGAAGACCTTTGGGTTGATACGGACTATGCAAAAGCTAAAAGAGAGAAGTTTGAAAAGAGTA
>JAILAN010000187.1 GCA_024681595.1 Lachnospiraceae bacterium | reverse complement strand
TCGGACAGTTCTGGAAAAATGCGACAGTCTCGGAGTAGGAGACGTGACGCTGGAGGTCAGGATCTCTAATGAAGCGGCAATTAAGCTCTATGAAGGCTTTGGCTTTAAAAGTGAAGGGATAAGACCGGGGTTTTATGAAAGACCCACAGAGGACGCACTGATCCTTTGGAGAAGAAAAGATTTATGTTAGATATATGCTTACTCGGAACCGGCGGAATGATGCCTCTACCCTACAGATTTTTGACATCCATGATCGCAAGGATCAATGGGAGCAGCATCCTGATCGACTGCGGTGAGGGTACACAGGTGGCCTTAAGGAAAAAGGGATGGTCCGCCAAACCCGTGGATGTTATATGTTTTACTCATTTCCACGCTGATCATATAAGCGGACTGCCGGGATTTCTGCTGTCAATGGCAAATGCCGACAGGACCGAGCCTGTATTGATGATAGGACCCAAGGGACTAAGCCGCGTGGTAGCGTCGCTTCGCGTTATCGCAAGGGATCTGCCCTTTGTGGTGGATTGCCTGGAGCTTGATGATAAGGAGCATACGATCAATCTCGACAGCTGCAGGATAAAGGCATTTCGTGTAAACCACAGCGTTCCTTGCTACGGATACAGCATAACGGTTGACAGAGCAGGGCGGTTTGATGCTGATGCAGCAAGGGCCCTGGGGCTTGATGTTAAGTACTGGAGCAGGCTTCAGAAGGGCGAGACCGTCACCGTGGACGGCAGGGAGTACTATCCTTCGATGGTGATGGGGAAGGAGCGCAAAGGACTCAAGGTCACATACTGTACCGACTCACGTCCGACACGTGATATTACGGAAAACGCCAAAGGATCGGATCTTTTTATATGTGAAGGTATGTATGGAGATACCGCTGAGCTTGACAAAGCCAGGGACAAAAAACATATGACATTTTTTGAGGCGGCTGCCATGGCTGCCGAAGCCGGTGTTGACAGGCTGTGGCTGACGCATTATTCGCCATCGCTCAATCATCCGGCCGAATATATTGAAGAAACCAGAAAGATTTTTGATAAAACCGAGGTTTGCAAAGACGGTGCATCGGTAACACTGGTCTTTGAAGACGGGGAAGCAAGTGAATAAATACGTAAAGGGGATAATAGTTATTGCTGCCTTTATCATTCTGATCGGCGGTTATTATTACTACTTATCCAATTTCAGGAGCAAACCAACTGAAGAGAACCCGACCAAGGTTTCAGAAGTACAGAAACTGCTGCTTCGCAATCTTGAAAAGGATTATCCGCCGACGCCCAAGGAGGTCGCAAAGCTCTATGCGGATATCACTCTCGCATACTATATCGACGGTGTTACGGATGAGGAATTCGTTAAACTGGCTGATATGATGAGAGCGCTTTTTGATGTGGAATTAAGGGATAACACCGATTACGATGTCTATCAGCGTAATTTGCGATCAGAGGTCAGTTCGCTTAAATCCCAGGGTAATACCATCTCCAGCTACAGCATTTCATCGAGTACCGATGTGGAGTTCTTTACCAAGGATAACCACGACTGTGCGAGGCTTAACATAGCTTTTACGATCAAGAACATCAGTAAGAACGTCGCCATTTCCAAGGAGGTATTTATCCTCAGAAAGGATATCAACGGCCACTGGAAGATATACGGATGGGCGATGGCAAAGGATCAGGATGAACAATGATATAAAGATTCTGTCGATAGAAAGTTCCTGCGATGAGACGGCAGCTGCTGTTACATTAAACGGACGGGAGGTTCTGTCGAACATAATCTATTCACAGATAACACTTCACGAAGAATACGGCGGAGTAGTGCCAGAGATAGCATCAAGAAAGCACATAGAAAAGATAAACCAGGTCATAGACCGTGCGCTTAAGGAATCCGGGCATACATTGAGGGACATGGATGCGATAGCGGTCACATACGGCCCCGGACTGGTGGGAGCACTGCTCGTCGGAGTTTCCGCCGCCAAGGCGCTGGCATTTGCGACCGGCATACCGCTTATAGGTGTTCATCATATCGAAGGTCATATCTGTGCCAATTACATAGAGAACAAAGAACTTGAGCCTCCTTTTGTATGTCTCGTAGCATCCGGAGGCCATTCGCATCTCGTCGTGGTCAAAGATCACGGTGAATTCGAGCTGATAGGAAGGACCCGCGATGATGCAGCGGGAGAGGCCTTTGACAAGGTGGCAAGGGCCATAGGACTGGGATACCCCGGAGGCCCCAAGATCGACAAGGCAGCAAGAGAGGGCGATCCCGATGCTATAGATTTCCCCAGAGCTAAAGTGGATGGATCCGAGTATGATTTCAGCTTCAGCGGACTTAAGTCCGCTGTGCTCAATTACTTAAATCAGGCTGCGATGAAGGGCGAGCAGATAGTTACAGCAGATGTAGCCGCTTCGTTTCAAAAGGCTGTTGTCAATGTTCTGACCGAGCATTCCATACATGCGGTCAAAGAATACGGATACAAAAAATTCGCCATTGCAGGTGGCGTGGCAGCCAATTCCTCATTAAGAGATGAACTGGATAAAAGGTGCCGCGAAGAGGGGATAGAATTCTACAGACCGTCTCCCATATACTGCACGGATAACGCAGCCATGATAGGGACTGCGGCATATTATGAGTACCTTAAGGGTACCCGCAGCGGATATGATCTTAATGCAGTTCCTGCCCTTGAACTGGGAAAAAGATAGAGACGATGGATAAGATAAAGACTACCGCCATAATCCTGGCTGCAGGCAGTGGCACGAGAATGGGCGGACCCGTAAAAAAACAGTTTATGCTCCTTAATGACAGACCTTTGCTGTATTATCCGTTAAAGGTCTTTGAGGAGAGCTTTATAGATGAGATCATCATTGTAGCATCGCCCGAAGATAAGGATTTCATCAATAGAGAGATCGTCTCAAAGTATGGGTTTAAAAAGGTGACGAATATCGTTCCCGGCGGAGAGCAGAGATATGATTCGGTACTTTGCGGGCTAAATGCCATAGACCGGTGCGACTATGTATTCATTCATGACGGCGCCAGACCCATGATAGACATCAAAACTCTGGAGAGGGGACTTGACGCTGTCACAAAACACGACGCATGCGTCATAGGAGTTCCTTCAAAGGATACGGTAAAGATAGCAGACGAACAAAACAGGGTAGTCAGTACTCCCCGAAGGGATCTTGTCTGGAACATACAGACTCCGCAGATATTCAGATTTTCTCTCATCAAAGAGGCATATAATGATGTGGTCGGACGTGCCGGAGAGTATAAAGCACAGGGGATCAGCATAACTGATGATGCTATGGTCCTTGAATTATATAACGATCATGATATCCGGCTCGTTGAGGGCTCATACAGAAATATCAAGGTTACGACTCCGGAGGATGTTATCCTTACGGAAACGTTTTTGAAAGCTTTGGACTGACAGGTTTTGAGAGGTTTTTAAATGGAAGAGCAAATGTTCCGTAAAAAAGCCATGGACCGCATATCCTCTCCCGAGGATCTCCATGACTATATCAGGGTAACGAGTCCCAGATTGTGGATGCTGCTGTCTGCAATACTGGTCCTTCTCGTGGGATTCATCATCTATGGTGCTACCGCAACGATTGATAATACGGTGCAGGTCAAGCTTACGGTAGAAAATTTCGTATCCGGTGATGCTCAGGATGAAATGCATACTGTGGTGTACGGTAATCTGCCTTCCACATATCACGACCTATTTAAACCCGGCATGACGGTCCGGCTAGGCGGTGAAGAGGGCAGGATCAGTTCCGTATATGACATTGGAGACGGACAGATAACCCTCATGTGCGAGATGAGCGCATTCTATCTGCCTATACCGGCCGGGGAATACGATGCCGAGATAGTGGTTGAATCAACCACACCGCTGAGTTTTCTGTGGAATTGACGGGAGAGATATATGTCAGATAATAAGGTCAAAAGCCCCGTCAGCAAGGGCGTTGCCAAGGTTCCGTTCATAATGCAGATGGAGGCTCTGGAATGCGGAGCCGCATCATTGGCAATGGTTCTTGCATATTACGGCAAATGGATCCCACTGGAGCAGGTTCGTCTGGACTGCGGAGTATCCAGAGACGGTTCCAATATGAAAAATATTTATCTGGCCGGACTTCATTACGGACTTGAGGTACACGGCTACAGGATGGAAGTGGAGACGCTTAAAACGAGCGTCTCATTTCCTTGCATAATACACTGGGAATTTAACCATTTCGTAGTTCTGGACGGGTTTAAAAGGAACAAGGCAGTCATAAATGATCCGGCCAGAGGACGTGTTGAGATCCCCATGGATATGTTCGATGTGTCCTTCACCGGAATGGTTCTTACCTTTGAGCCAACTGATGACTTTGCACCATCGGGAAGGCGTAAGAGTACCGTCGAATTTGCCCGAAAACGCCTTAAGGGCGCGGCTCCGGCGGTTTTTTTCGTCATTTTGACATCCTTTATCACCTATATGTTCGGAGTCATCAATCCCGTCATGTCCAGGATATTTTTTGACCGATTGCTCAGCGGTAAGGCTCCGGGCTGGATCGGGCCTTTTCTGGGAATAATGGTGATCCTGGCTGTATTCCAGCTGGTCGTATTGTGGGCCCAGACAGTATACAGTCTCAAGATCAACGGCAAGATGGCCATAGAGGGTAATGCCTCATATCTGTGGAAGGTTTTGAGGCTCCCAATGGAATTTTTCTCGCAGAGGATGGCCGGTGACATACTTCAGCGCCAGAGCACCAATGCTTCCATAGCAGGCACGATAGTAAATACTGTTGCTCCCCTGTTTTTAAATACTGTCATGATGCTTTTTTATCTGGTCATAATGATCAGATACAGTCTGATGATGACCATCGTCGGTGTCGTTTCCCTTATGATAAATCTGTTTGTGGCCAGGTACCTGTCTGCTAAGAGGGTGGACCTTATGAGAGTCCAGATGCGTGATGCGGGCAAGCTTTCTTCGGCTACTTTAGCCGGTATCAGCATGACAGAGACGATCAAATCATCGGGTGCGGAGAGCGGTTTTTTCAGAAAATGGGCCGGATATCAGGCGTCAGTCAATACACAGGAGGTCAGATTCGATATGTTAAGCGACAGTATCGGACTGATCCCTCAGTTTATAAGTACGATCAGTAATTACGTTGTACTTTTCCTGGGCGTTCAGCTCGCGATCGAGGGAAATTTTACTCTCGGTATGATCGCTACATTCCAGGGATTCCTGACATCGTTTATGGGTCCTGCGATGACTCTGGTCGATGCGGGACAGACTATTCAGGAAATGCGTACCGAGATGGAACGTGTTGAAGATGTGATGGAGTATCCCGAGGATGTTGCGCTTGGAAATGGTGACTTAAATACAGACGGTGAGATTTCCAAGCTTCGGGGAGAGATCGAACTTCGCAATGTTACTTTCGGATATTCACCTTTAGCAGATCCTATAATAGAGGATTTTTCGATGCATCTTATGCCCGGCTGCAGGATCGCCATAGTTGGCGGGAGCGGCTGCGGCAAATCTACGATAGCCAAGCTCATCTGTGGCCTGCATCAGCCGTGGAGCGGAGAAATACTGCTGGACGGGCAGAGCGTGCTTAATATCCCCAGAAATATATTTACCGGATCCGTTGCTATGGTGGATCAGGATATAGTGCTTTTTGAAGATACGATAGCCAACAACATCCGTATGTGGGATGACTCTATAGAGGATTTCGAAGTGATCCTGGCTGCCCGGGATGCACAGATCCATGATGATATATTAAAACGCCCCGGTGGATATCAGGGCAGGCTCATAGAAAACGGCAGAGATCTGTCCGGCGGACAGAGGCAGAGGCTTGAGATAGCCAGAGTCCTGGCACAGGATCCTTCCGTTATCATTCTGGATGAAGCAACGAGTGCACTGGATGCCAGAACTGAGTATGAGCTGGTCAAGGCGGTCAGGGACCGCGGTATTTCGTGCATTGTTGTTGCACACCGCTTATCTACCATACGTGACTGTGATGAGATCATTGTTCTTGATAAGGGCAAAGTGGTCGAGCGAGGCACACATGAGGAACTGATAGCCAAGGGCGGAGCATACACTGAACTAGTAACTAATGAGTAACCCGGAGGTTCCGTATGGGTTGGTTTGACGAACAGATCAGACAAAGAACGGAGAGTGACCAGAACATGCTGGAAGAGTCCCTTTACGGACTGGCCGGCGTGATAATGGACAAATGGACATCGGACCGCGTCGAGGACAAGCGCATCATAGCAGGTGATGCGCTAAATGAGATACTCAAATATCTGCATATCAAATCCGTAAAGCTTCCGGACGGAATGCTGGATATGAGGAACGATCTGGAAAAGGTTCTTCGCCCCACAGGACTGATGATCCGTGAGGTTGTTCTGGATGATGACTGGCTAAGATTCGCATCAGGCCCCATGCTGGGTTACCTAAACGACGGACAGACAGCCGTAGCTCTGATTCCCGGAGCTATGTCAGGATATTATTATAAGGATCCGTCAACGGGCAGGAAAATAAGGATAACCCAAAGAAACATAGGCCTGTTTGCCAGAGAGGCAATCTGTTTTTATCAGCCGCTTCCCATGAAAAAACTGGGCATTCCCGATCTGCTGCTTTTTATCAAGGGTACCATCACGGGAGGGGATATACTTTGCATCGTACTGGCTTCATTGTTCGTGGTCCTCATCGGGATGATCGAGCCTCAGGTATACGGGATACTGACAGGGTCTGCCCTAAATACGCGCAACATGAACCTGATAAGGGGACTTGCTGTATTCCTTATCAGTGCGGCATTTACCTCACAGATGGCAAACCTCATTAAAACACTGCTGATGGACAGGATAGATACCAAAGCATCCCTCAAGGTGGAATCTGCAGTGATGATGAGGATACTGTCTCTTCCGGTCAGCTTTTTCAGAGAATATTCTTCGGGTGAACTGTCAAAGAGAGCACAAAGCGTTAACTCGCTTTGCGATATCATACTGAGCAATATCTTTTCCGTTGGAATAGGGAGCCTCATGTCGCTCCTTTATATAGCGCAGATATTCAGCTTCGCTCCGGCACTGGTATGGCCGTCAATACTTATCATACTGGCAACGGTGATCCTCAGTATCTCAGCCTCGCTGCTGCAGATAGATATATCAAGAAGGACCATGAAGCTGAACGCACAGGAGACAGGAATGAGTTATGCGATCCTGACGGGAATGCAAAAGATCCGTTTGTCCGGATCGGAAAAACGCGTCTTTGCCAGGTGGGCAGGACTGTATTCCAAAGAGGCGGGACTTCAGTATAATCCTCCTGCATTTATTAAGATAAACAGCGTGATAACTACCGGAATCTCACTGTTTGGAACCATACTTCTTTATTATCTGGCACTCAGGACGGGAGTTGCCGGAAATGATTACTATGCATTTAATGCAGCATTCGGAAGACTGAACGGTGCTTTTTTATCTCTCGCCGGATTGGCCATATCGGTTGCTTCATTACGTCCCATGCTGGAGATGGCAGAGCCGATCCTCAAGGCAGAGCCGGAGGTGACAGCGGAGAAAAACACTGTGGAACAGCTCTCGGGCAACATAGAGATCAACCATGTCAGTTTCCGTTACCGCGAAGATACACCGTTTATTCTCGATGATCTTAATCTGAAGATCAGGGCGGGTGAATATGTAGCCATCGTCGGACGTACCGGATGCGGCAAGTCTACGCTGGTCAGGCTCCTCCTGGGCTTTGAGAAGCCTGAAAAAGGATCGATCTATTATGATGGCCACGATCTGGCAGGAACTGATCCGAGATCTGTCAGAAACAATATAGGAGTGGTCATTCAAAACGGCGATCTGTTCCAGGGAGATATCTTTTCTAACATAGCGATATCAGCGCCTCAGTTGACACTCGATGAAGCCTGGGAAGCTGCTGAAATAGCGGGAATAGCCGAAGATATACGCAGCATGCCGATGGGGATGAATTCATTTATCTCAGAGGGACAGGGTGGAATATCCGGAGGTCAGAAGCAGAGACTGATGATCGCGCGTGCGATAGCACCTAAACCAAGGATACTTATTTTTGATGAAGCGACGAGTGCGCTGGATAATAAGACTCAAAAGCAGGTTTCGGATGCTCTCGACAAACTCAGGTGCACCCGTATCATCATAGCTCATCGCCTGAGTACTATAAGGAATTGCGACCGTATTCTGGTGCTTGATAACGGAGGGATCATCGAAGAGGGCACCTATGATGAACTGATCAGACAAAACGGATTTTTTGCCGATCTCGTGGAGCGTCAGCGACTGGATGTCGGATGAAACGCATTCCTTTATTTCTTTATCTCACTGGCAGCAGAGGCGGCTATTATGAGCACTGCGCCGATCCACCCGTAAATATCTAGATTCTGGTGTAATACAAAGACGGAACCTAAAACGGATACGACTGGTTCGAGATATCCAAAGAGAGCTATGGACTGAACAGACAGTACACCCAGGGCGCTGAAGTACAGACAGTAGGCAGCACCTGTGTGTATGATCCCCAGCATCGCTGTCAGGATCAGTGATCTTAGATCTGGGGAAATATTTTTGCCGAGATTTGATAAGATCGCATACGGAAGTACGGTCAATGCCGAAGCGGACAGCTGGATCACTGCTTTGTTATATGAATCTATAGATTTAAGCTTTTTATTACAGATGACTATCCCAACGAAAGCAAAGGCGGACAGCACAGGCAGAGTGATACCCACAAGGTCGATCCGGCCGATGCCTGCACTTACTATTCCCGAGGTCAGAACGACGCCGATGAAGGCTGTCGCAATGCAAAGAGCCTTGAAGGGACTGATCTTTTCTTTATAAAGGAACGGAGCTATGATGACCACCATTATGGGTGCGGTGTAGTTAAGAAGGCTGGCTACAGCAACCGAGATCCGCACATAGGCTGCAAAGAGAAATACCCAGTTTAATCCCAGGAACATTCCGGACAGCAGCAAAGGGACCAGGTTGGCTCTTATAGCCTCTTTGTCGAGTTTGCGTCCCGTGATCTTCATAAACAGCAGGATAGACAGGGTCCCTATCACACCTCTTGAGCATACTACGACCTCCGGAGGAAGATCGATGAACCTGAGGATGGGCCCTATCGTACCGTAGATAACCACAGCCAGTATGTATTTGAGCGTATTGATACGGACATTACCGTTGCTCATATGATCACCCTGTTCATGAATCAAAGTCTCAAATGCAATATTAATGCTAACGGTGTCGTGAGGCAAGTTTTTTATCAATTGTTTTGATGAAGTTGTTTCAAAATATATGATAATTGAAGTTTGTGGGGTATAATAAACATATGTTGTGTCACTAAGGAGGAATCTATATGAAAAAACTCTCAGTAAAAACAATTGTTGCCATCGGTATCGGTGCCGCACTTTTCTTTGTTCTTGGAAGATTTGTGGCTATTCCGAGTCCTGTTCCGAACACCAACATCTCGATCCAGTATGGCCTGCTGGCATTTATTGCAGCCGTATTCGGACCTATCGCAGGTGCGCTGGCCGGACTTATCGGACATTTCTTCATCGACTTCAGCTTCGGCTGGGGAGTATGGTGGAGCTGGGTTATCGCATCAGCTGTATTCGGCTGCCTCATGGGCTTTGTTACCAGTAAGCTCAAGATCGACGAAGGCGAGTTTGATGTAAAGGGAATCATAACCTTTAACATCGGACAGGCTGTTTCACACGCTGTAGCATGGATAGTTGTAGCTCCGATCCTTGATATCCTCATGTTCCAGGAGCCTGCAAACAAGGTATTCCTTCAGGGCGTTACGGGGGCGATCATCAACATCATCACAACCGCGATCGTAGGAACACTGGTATGCATCGCATACTCTAAGGCTATTCCCAAGAAGGGCAGCTTAGAGGAAGAGCAGTAATCATTTTTGATCGGTTTTATGAACGAAGTCATTATTGATTTTAAAGAATTGGGATTTCAGTATAGAGCGCAGGCAAAACCTACGCTCTATAATATTGACTTTAAAATCCGGAAGGGCGAGAAGATCCTTATAGCGGGCCCGTCCGGATGCGGCAAGTCTACAATAGCGAGCCTGATCAACGGCCTGATACCTTTTTCATACAAAGGGACTATCACAGGATCACTGATGATAAACGGCAGGGAATCATCCGATACGTCCATGTTTGACATCTCTCATATAGTCGGAACGGTACTGCAGGATTCCGATGCACAGTTTGTCGGAATGACTGTAGCCGAAGATCTGGCATTTGCCCTGGAGAACGACTGTATAGAGCAGGAGCAGATGAAGGAGAGAGTGTCAAAGGTCGCTGACATGCTTGACCTTTCTCGTGTTTTAAGACATGCTCCCTCGGAGCTTTCCGGAGGGCAGAAACAGAGAGTATCTGTCGGCGGGGTGATGGCCAGCGATGTGGATCTTTTTTTGTTTGATGAGCCGTTGGCTAACCTTGATCCTAAAACCGGTAAACAGGCTATAGAGCTTATTGATGAACTGGCCAAAAAAACCGGTGCGGCAGTCATAATAATCGAACATCGTCTGGAGGATGTCCTTCACAGACATATGGACCGTATCATCCTCATGAACGAGGGACATATCATCAAAGATACATCTCCGGACGAACTGCTTTCATCCGGCGAGCTTGGGGCCTGCGGCGTCAGAGAGCCGCTGTACCTTACAGCCCTAAAATATGCCGGAGTCGAAGTAAATGCCGACATGCATCCTTCGTCCATGGATACGCTGGTTCTTAGTGAATCAGACCGGGATAAGATCCGACAGTTCCACATCAGGAACATCAGGGATAAAAGGCCTCAGTTAAAGGATGAACTGCTGAAGGTAGAGAACCTCTCCTTCACCTATGAAAAAACAGAAAAAAGAACCCTGAATGACATAAGTGTCAGTATCAAAAAAGGCGAGATGATAGCCGTAGTTGGAACGAACGGAGCCGGCAAGTCCACCTTTTCAAAGGTTATCTGCGGAATGGAAAAGGAAGATTCCGGCAGGATCCTTTTTAACGGGGAGGATTTCACGGCGCTGTCCATAAAGGAGCGGGCGGAGCATATAGGATATGTCATGCAGAACCCAAATCAGATGATCTCCAAGGTAATGATATTTGACGAGGTTGCCATGGGGCTGAGGCTAAGGGGTGTTCCCGAGGATGAGGTAAAGATAAGGGTCGAAAAGGCTCTGGAGATCTGCGGCCTATATAAGATGCGTAACTGGCCGATATCGGCCCTCAGCTACGGGCAGAAAAAGAGAGTTACCATATGCTCGATACTGGTTCTGGAACCCGAGATGCTGATACTGGATGAGCCTACAGCGGGTCAGGATTACAGAAACTATACCCGGATCATGGAATTCCTCCGGGAACTCAATGACAGAGGGATAACCATAGTCATGATCACTCATGATATGCATCTGATGCTGGAATATGTCGACAGGAGCATAGTTTTCTCCGAAGGCAGGATCATAGCAGATAAGAGCTGTGCCGAGGTTCTGACTGACAAAGACATAGTCGAGCGCTCGAGCCTTAAGGAGACCAGCCTGTATCATCTGGCCGGGATCTGCGGGATTGAAGACGGGACCGGCTTTGTACAGAATTTCATTGATTATGAGCGGGAAAATGTGAGGACGAATGAATAATCTTTTTAACTATATTGAAAAGAAATCCCCCATACACGGCCTGACAGGAGCGACCAAACTGGTCTGTTTGTTTTTGTGGAGTCTTGCTGCAATGACGACATATGATACGCGACTCCTTGCTGTGCTGGCTGTTTTGGGAATAGCCCTTTTCCCAGTCGGAAGGATCGGTATCAGGGATGTATCCTTCATGCTGTGGTTTACGCTGGTATTCCTGTTTCTGAATACCGTGCTGGTTTACGCTTTTTCTCCTCAACATGGAACGGAGGTATACGGAACATGCACGTATCTGTTCGGGCTGACAGGGTATTATGCACCGACTGCCGAACAGCTCTTTTTCCAGCTGAATTATATTCTCAAATACTTTGCTACGATCCCTTTCGTTCTGCTTTTTGTCTGCACGACGAACCCCAGCGAGTTCGCAGCTTCACTTAACAGGATAGGAGTCAGCTATTCCGTGTCATATTCGGTGGCGCTGGCTCTGAGGTATATTCCGGATATCCAAAAGCAGTATCATGAGATCAGTCAGGCCTCTCAGGCCAGAGGAATAGAACTCAGCAAAAAGGCTTCGCTGATATCCCGCCTGAAATCCGCATCGGCTATCCTCGTTCCACTCATCCTAAGCAGTATGGACAGGATAGAGATCATTTCAAATGCAATGGAGCTTCGATGCTTCGGCAAGAATAAAAAACGAACATGGTATATGGCTCAGAAGTTCAAGACACTGGATTATATAAGCATCGCGATTTGTGCTGCACTGTTCGTGACCTCACTTATGCTGACTCATTTTAACGGAGGGAGATTCTATAATCCGTTCAGGTAAAAAGCCGGAGTGCATCAGGACATAAGATCGACATTAAATTGACTATAAATTCTCAAATATATGTTGACTTTAAAATGTGCTTTTGATAAAATCTTTTTTGCGCGGTCGAGGACTGTGCTGATCGAAAGGTCAGCAGGGGTATCGAAGAGGTCATAACGAGGCGGTCTTGAAAACCGTTTGGTGTAACAGCCACGTGGGTTCGAATCCCACCCCCTGCGGTACATTTGAGAGTCCGGAAACCCTATAAATACTAGGATTTCCGGATTTTTCTTTTTCAAAATGGGGCGGTCCCCCGGCGGTCCCCCGACTTTTTTATGTATATAAATGCCTATTTTTAAGCATTCTTTAAATTGAAGATGTTATTCCAGGTCTCACGGTCAACCGCGAGTTTTTTCTCATCCTGTTCGCTTATG
>JAILAN010000172.1 GCA_024681595.1 Lachnospiraceae bacterium | reverse complement strand
CAGTCAGGATACGCTGGCGGCGGCGAATAAGCTGTTTGACGATTATTACAATTCCAAAGGAGTACAGACTACCGAATAAGTCCTTTGAACTAAGTTAGTCATTTATGGCAATACTATATAACAACAATCCCGCAATCTGACCGGAAATGGTATAGATTGCGGGATTGTTCGTATAATCAAAATGCAGAATGTTTCTGAATCATAGGCATATCTTAATCGATGATCTTATACTTCTTATAAAGTTTCTAGCGTTCGGCAGAAGTCCCATTTAAGGCCTTGTCATATGTCTTTTCTTGACTGCTACAACCTGATTTACCACCTACCGCAAATCTGTAAAGTTCAACAGCGCATATATGTAAGACAGATAACCGCATAAGTGTTAAATAATATTGCACATAAATGTTAAACAAAGTATAATCATCCTTGAGGTGATTTATATATGGATAATATAGAAAAGATATATCGCAACCGGGTAACCGATTCTGCGCTGGAACTTAGACTTGAGGCTTTTGGCGCAACCTTGATTGTAGGTCCAAAAGGTTGTGGTAAAACAACCACTGCAAAGCATTTTGCAAACAGTTATATAGAATTTCAGGATGAAGATGCCAGAGAAAGGCTCTTATCTGTTGCTGAAAATATGCCTTCAAAGCTTCTGATCGGTGATAAGCCAAGACTGTTTGACGAATGGCAGGATGCCCCGAAGATTTGGGGGGCAATACGTAAGGATGTAGATGATACCGGATTAAAAGGTCAGTACATCCTCACCGGCTCATCCTCTCAGAAAGTTGAAACGGCACATACCGGAACACTTAGGATTTCAACACTTCGTATGTTTCCTATGAGTTTATACGAGAGCGGTGAGTCATCCGGAACCGTTTCTCTTATGGATCTTTTTGACGGAAAGGATATCGGATGGGAAGAGTCTAAACTAACGATTGATGACATGATCTATGCTATCTGTCGTGGTGGATGGCCGCAAAGTATTGATATCAAAAATAAAGAAGCGGCGCTTTCTATTGCATCTGATCTATTTTATCAGACTTGTCATGCTGACATTTCCAATATCAATCATGTTAAAAGAAATCCACTATGGGCAGAACGCCTGCTAAGATCGTATTCAAGAAATATATGTACTTTGGCTGAGACAAAAACCATTTTTTCTGATACTTCGCAGGCAACGGAAATATCAAAGCCTACTTTCTATGATTATTTCCATGATCTTGAGGATTTATACATAATAGATGAACTTCCCGCATGGTGCCCCGCAATACGTTCAAAGGAAGCAATCAGGTCCGGAAACAAAAGGAATCTGGTAGATCCATCTATAGCAGTAGCAGCACTTGGATTATCGCCTGACTATTTTAATACAGACTTTAAGACTTTGGGGTTCCTTTTTGAATCATTATGCATCAGAGATCTAAGAGTATATTCGTCCGGAATGAATGGAGAGGTTTCATATTATCATGACCGCTATGGGTTAGAGGCAGATGCAGTGCTTCATCTTAAAGATGGTCGATATGCACTGATAGAGTTTAAATTGGGAAGTAAGGAAATTGATATGGGTGCCGAGCATTTGTGTAAGATAGAAAGACTCATTGCCGAATACAATAAAAAAGAAAAACAGGTTCCGCTGAGATTGCCGGATCTAAAGCTTGTCATAACCGCAACTGAATATGGTTATAAGCGTGAAGATGGTGTATATGTTATTCCTATTGGATGTTTGAAAGAATAGCGCAATTGAACTGAAAAACTGCAAGGAGCTACATGATTGAGATTAAATACTTTCAGCTATTTCTATTTATAACAGTATTATGGATTATTACTCGTTTTGTGGTGACGGTAAAAACGAGGACATTTTCGATAAAGCGAGAGATTCAACTACTTTTGGTTTATGTTTGCATCGTAGTTATATTCAGATTCGTATACTTTGGCTTTCATCTTGAAAATGGAAAGATACCTACATTAAAGGTGGGCTTTGAAGATGATATACATGATATGATCAGTATTATTCCATTTTACTTTATTGTAGACCGATATGAAGGATGGAAGATGAATATTATTGGGAATATCACTATGTTCATCCCAGTAGGAATTGTGTGGCCAATCTGTTTTTGCAGACTGAATACAATCAAAGAATCGATCCTGGCGGGCGCCGGATTTTCTATGTTTATCGAGGTAACCCAGCTTTTTTGCCTCGGAAGACATACAGATGTTGATGACTTAATCTTGAATACAACCGGCGTAGCAATTGGCGTATGTATTATATTCCTGATTCGCCGAAAGCAGACTAAAGTTGATCCGGCAAAGAGGAACAATAGATGAATCAAGTCGACAGATTATGACAATAGTATACTTTTAGGATGTATTTATTTTCCATTACCGCTTTTATAATCATAAAATGTTGTGATCATTATTAACCGGAGGACATCATTATGAAAAGAAACATAAAAAAAGCGGCGATCGTAATGAGCGTTGCACTTGCTTTTTCGGGATTATACGGATGTGGAAACGAAGCTGAAAATGTAACTGCAGAAAAGACTGTGGAAGAAACGGATGAAGGTCAGGGTGACATCATTGAAGAAGAGATAGATAATTCTATCAATGAACTTGCCTTAAAGGGACCTTCTTATACAGGACTGACAGAACTTGATAAAACCGATAATGAAGACGGTACATACAGATATCAGGACATGATGGAAGATGGTCTTACCGTTATAACAAATATGAGCTATCGTAATTCTCAAAGTGACGGACAGGATCCGGATGCCTATGCAGAGAACTTTGTATGTGCTGTTGTGGATGATACCGACAGTGCAAAGATCATCAGCTCCAAGGACGACGAGGCAGTCTCAAGTATGACTTCATATCCGTCATACAGAGTATACTGGGAAACCGGCTCCAATGAGGACAGCAGACAAAATGCAGGCGTAGTCGTTCTTACCGATAATTTCACATATTATTACGGATACAGTTGTCCGGTTGATTTTTATGAAGAAAATGCCAACTTATACGAGAATGATCTTGACGGCATCGAGTTGACGGATAAGGCAACTCTGGATGCAGAAAGAGCAAATATGGCCGGTTCAGGGGATACATCCGGGGCAGAGGATAATGACGGCGGATATGGAGTATACGCCGATAAGATGAACGAACTAAAGTCAGCGGGACTGGCGGATCAGTTCACGCTTGCCTATATCAATGATAACGGCAGCGATACACCCGAGCTTATCGCAAGCGATTCCAAAGGATCCTTTGAGCATGAAAATGCGTTCATTTTCACGGTTTATAATGGTGAGGTCGTTGAGGTTGCAAGCGCTATCTCAGGTGTTGACGGAGCGAACCTTGATTATGCGATAGGAGCAAATCTTATACACATAAGCGGATCAGCTGCCGGAATGAGAGACGTGTTCTCCAGGATAGAGAATGGCAAGCTCGAGGAAGTATTTGTCGCCGAAGCATCAAGCATGGATGAGAACGCTAAATATACCATAAACGGAGAAAGCGTTAAGGAGGATGAATACTATAAGCAGATAAATGCATTTATGGAGCCGTATAATCCTCTTGTACGTATAGCTTATGACGGGTTATATGAGGTTACATATACATATAAAGACGGATTCGGTGGTTTCGAGCAGGGAAGCTCCGAAAAATACAGCCGGTAAGATCATCTGGAACGAAATTGAATCCAAAAAGAAACCGACGGTCATCATTGACCGTCGGTTTTTGTTATTTATTCTTTGCGGTAACCTGTCCTTTACGATATCTTCCGAACAGTATACCGTCATCAACATATTTAGCCGTTTCTGATACCCACATGGGGAATTTACCCGTTGCAACAGCGGTCTGTCCGTTCAGCATTCCCGTATGGAAGGACAGATGTCTGTATTGACGGAGAACAAGTTCCATACGCGTATAGATACAGTTCTCAGGCTTTTCGTACAGCATGTCATCTGTAAGAGTGTCCAGATAATCCATGGTTTTCTTTTCTATCCGGTCAAGATATGACAGGAGTTCTTCATCTGATAAAATGACGCTTGTCGGATTATCGGGATTATCCATTCCTTCTTCATGAAATGAAGGCTCATCGTAGACAAATGGATTGATAAACCATTTGTCAGCCGAATGAAGAGCGTGGTATGCCCACCTCCAGCATGGTGATCCGCAACATATGGCATCTCTGTCATAAGTCTGTAAGGAAGTACGTATATTTAAGAAATTCGGCTTTACGGTGTCTTTGATTATCATGCACAGTTCATTCATGGGAACCCCTCCTTGCTTCTGACTATATTTGATCGTATAATAACATCAGTTCATACATCAGTAAAATTGAATTAATTGAATATATATTTCAATATAACTGAATGATATACTATTCAATAAAGGGAACTGTTATGACGATCACACAGCTAGGTACATTTATAAAGATCATTGAAATGAACAGTTTTTCTGCCGCTGCAGACAGTCTGGGTTATGCCCAGTCTACTGTTACAACGCAGATAAAGCAGCTGGAGGATGAACTGGATTGTGTGTTGTTTGAACGTCTTGGAAAAAAGATAGTAGTTACCTCATCCGGGGAAAGGCTTTTACCGTATGCAGAGAAGATGCTTCAGCTGGAGAGGGATATCCGCCTTGATGTTTCTGATGAAGAGAATCCTGCAGGCATTTTAAAATTAGGCGTATCGGAGTCTCTTTGCATAAGCCGTTTCCCGCGGATCCTTATGGAGTTTAACAGTCGCAATCCAAAGACAGAGATCAGAATACAGTTTGTTACGCACGAGAATATTCCCGATCTTTTGCAAAAAGGAGAACTTGACCTTGTATATACCCTGAATCCGCTCATCGAGGATGAGAAGGTTGAAGTTTTACATAGTAAAAGGGAAAAACTGGGTTTTTATGCATCTCCTGAATATCCCATGGCCGGAAAAACCATTCGTGAAGAAGATCTTAAAGATGTGCCTCTTCTGCTTACAGGGTATAACTGTAATTTCAAACATATGCTGATCTCGGATCTTGAGTCGAAAGGGATCTCACCGAAGATAATACTGGAAACGAGCAGTAAAGAAATACTGAAACAATTTGCGATAAATGGTCTGGGTATAGCGTTCATACCGGATATGACTTCAGAAAACGAAGTAAAGAACGGCAGACTCAGGCGTCTTAACTGGAAGGGAGCAGATTTTCCGATCTATTCACAGGTACTTATCCATAAAGATAAGCATCGGAATAAAGCGATCACAGGTTTGGTTGATATTATCAAACAGGAAGGGTATGATTCATACGGAAGGATGGCGGAATGATGAAAG
>JAILAN010000164.1 GCA_024681595.1 Lachnospiraceae bacterium | reverse complement strand
GCTATCGGTTTCATGGCTATGGACATCAGCTTTATCGGATTGTCGTCCGCAGCCACTCTGTTAGGACTCAGCTTACCGCAAACTTTGCATCTGTGGATCAGAGTCCATTCACCGTTGTTCTTTACCCATACGGCTATGGGCTCCATCACGCCGCCACAGTCAGATTCCCGGTCACCGGGCTCATTATCAACATGCAGACTGCTAAGGCAGTTCGGACAATGATTCCTGTGGTCCGTTCCGGCATTGTCGGGATGTATCTCCCTTCCGCATACAGCACAGGTAAATGACTCATGGCATGCATGGTCTTTATAATATCCTTTTACCTTTATATCGTCAGATCTCATATCTTTATTCCCATTCGATAGTGCTGACAGGCTTTTCGCTGATATCCCACAGAACTCTGTTGACTCCGGGAACGGTAGCGATTATCTCATCTCTCATGGCACAGAGAACTTTAAATGGTATCTCGGGAACAGTAGCTGTAACCGCGTCAACCGTATTGACGGCTCGTATGACAACTGCCCATCCCATATATCTTTTGCCGTCCTTGATACCTGTAGACTTGATATCGGGTATCACGCAGAAATACTGCCAGGGAACGGGAGTCAGTTCGCCGATCTTACTCCTGACTACAGCATCAGCCTCACGAAGAGCCTCAAGTCTGTCTCTGGTTATCGCTCCGACGCACCTTACTCCGAGTCCGGGTCCGGGGAAAGGCTGACGGAATACCATGTTATCAGGTAATCCCAGCTCCTTTCCTACCACTCTTACCTCATCCTTATAAAGGAACTTGACAGGCTCTACCAGTTCGAACTTAAGGTCCTCGGGAAGTCCGCCGACATTGTGGTGAGCCTTGACTCCGTCAGACTCAAGGATATCGGGATATATCGTTCCCTGCGCAAGGAAACTGATATCATCAAGCTTTGAAGCCTCCTCGGCAAATACATCTATGAACTCACTGCCTATAATCTTGCGCTTCTGCTCGGGATCCGATACTCCGGCCAGTTTATCAAGGAATCTGTCTGTAGCATCAACGTAAATCAGGTTGGCATCCATCTGATTCTTAAATACTTCAATGACCTGCTCGGGTTCACCCTTGCGGAGCAGTCCGTGATTGACATGCACGCACACCAGTTGCTTGCCTATAGCTTTGATAAGAAGTGCTGCAACTACCGAAGAGTCAACTCCTCCTGACAGAGCAAGTAGAACCTTTTTGTCTCCTACCTGCTCCTTAATGGCATTCACCTGCTCATCAATAAACGCTTTGGCGAGCTCCGGGGTGGTTATCCTCTCCATAGATTCGGGTCTTAATTCTGCCATCTTTTTTCTCCTTTGATGTTTATTTTGTATTCTTTTCGTTTTTAAATCTGATCTGCGAAAGCAGTATCGCACAAGCCATTATCACGCATCCCAGCAACACTCTGGGTCTCATCCTCTCATGAAGGAAGATCATCGAGCATACTGCCCCGAATACCGACTCCGTCGACATTATAAGCGATGCATTCTCGGGCTTAGTGTACTTCTGACAGACCGACTGAAGCAGCTGGCACACCAGACTGCTTATGAGTCCCAGAAAGAGCATACTGCCTATTATCGTCAAAGACTTAAGTTCCGTCACGGGCAGTTTCCCATCAATAAACGGTGCGCAGATCCATCCTCCGACTGCGCATACAACCATTTCCAGCAGGCAGATGACCGCCGGATCATCTTTCTTGACGTAATTGTCCTGAAATGCTATCTGCATCGCAAAAAGGAATCCGCACAGTATGGTCATCATATCGCCGAACCCTATGGACAGGTCGCCATCCAGGCTGATGAGACCTATGCCTATAAGACCTGCGAATGCAGCCAGAAACAGTCTGTTCGCAGGCTTTTTCCGGTCAATTGCCCAATGTATGAACGGAACTATGATTATATATATCGCGGTAAGGAACGCATTCTTGCCGGCGGTAGTGTAATTACAGCCTATAGTCTGAACTAAATAAGCCGTAAAAAGGAAGAATCCTATCAGCAGTCCGTGGACTATGGTATCCCGTCCGGATCCTTTAAGGCGTCTGCCGAATATAATGAGCATCACGACCGCCGCTATGGAAAACCTTATAGCTACCATATAAGCCGGAGGCACATGATCCAGGGCGTTTTTAACGACAACAAAGGCCGAGCCCCAGATAAATGCTACGAGAAACAATCCCACATATGACCAGAATGCTTTTTGACGATTGCCGGTAAAACTCATGACTTAAATAAGGTACCTATTATTCCTCTGAATAAAGACGCACCAACATTTCCTCCGAGTGTTTTGCCGAATTTGCCGCCGAGTGTATTTCCGAAGGTCTTGCCCACCTCACGGCCGATAGTGCCTGCGGTAGAACTTGCAACGGATTTAGCTGCATTCTTGACTCTGCGTTTTTTAGCGTTTTCAGCTTTTTCTTCTTCTTTTTTAACTGCAGCGGCTTCTTTTTCAGCCTGCTTTGCTGCAGCGGCTTCTTCTTTGGCAGCTGCTTTTTCTTCTTCTATCCTGACAAGCTCCGCTTCTTTTTCCTCATTGAGTTTGGTCAGTCTCTCATATGCGGAATCGTTATCAACATATTCACTGTATTTATCAAACAGAGATGAATTATTGATGGCTGAATTAAGTGTTCCGTCGTCGACTTTACCCATCTTACTCTGAGGAGGCAGGATCTTTGCTCTCTCAACGATAGTCGGAACCCCGTCTGTTCCGAGTACGGATACGAGTGCCTCTCCTGTTCCGAGTTCACCGAGTGCGGTAACCGTATCGAACGCAGGATTCTCTCTTAATCCTTCGGCTGCAGCCCTTACTCCCTTCTGTTCGGCAGGAGTATAGGCTCTCAACGCGTGCTGGATCTTGTTCCCGAGCTGGTTTAATACTCCGTCGGGGATATCTCTGGGATTCTGTGTTATGAAGTATATACCTACACCCTTTGAGCGGATAAGCTTTACAACCTGCTCTATCTTATCAAGCAGCGCCTTGGGTGCCGAATCGAACAGCATATGCGCTTCGTCGAAGAAGAATACCATCTTGGGCTTTTCGAGATCGCCCGCTTCGGGAAGGGTCTCATAGAGTTCGGATATCATCCACAGCAGGAACATCGAATACATTCTGGGATTGAGCATCAGTTTTTCACATTCGAGTATCTGGATATATCCCCTGCCGTCCTCGTTAGTCTTTATCCAATCCTTGATATTAAGTGCAGGCTCAGCAAAGAACTGTTCTGCGCCCTCTGATTCAACGGATACGATGGCTCTCGTGATAACATTGAGGCTGGCTCCGGGAATATTTCCGTATGTTGCGGAGAATTCCTTGGCATTTTCGGACACATAGTTGATCATGCTCTTCAGATCTTTGGTATCTATAAGCAGGAGCGACTGGTCATCGGCGATCTTGAAAATGATATTAAGTATATCTGCCTGGGTATCATTAAGTCCCAGGATCCTGCTAAGGAGAATGGGGCCCATCTCCGAAATGGTGGTACGAAGCTGTATTCCCTTTTCGGCATAAACATCCCAGAAGTTCACCGGATATTTCTTAAAGTCAAATCCCTTGGCAGCAAGGTCGAAATACTCTATCCTCTTGGCCATATCTTCAGAAGTTTCAACCGGCTTGTCGCACATTCCCGACAGGTCTCCCTTGGCATCAGCCAAAAATACCGGAACTCCCATATCAGAAAACGCCTCTGCCATGACCTTCAGGGTAACAGTCTTACCTGTTCCCGTGGCTCCGGCTATGAGTCCGTGCCTGTTGGCCATCTGTGGATAGATGTTGATCTCGCGACCATCATCTGTTCTTCCGATCAGTATCTTTCCGTCATAAAACATAGTGAACCCTCCTTATCCGTCACATTTATTATCTTCATTCCTGACTTCTGATATATGTAATGAAGCAGTTACCGTTCTCCTCGAACATTTCCTCTGCTTCCAACATGTCTGCCTTGTATATCTCGTTTTTGGCCGGATCCATCAGCACCACGCATGTTTCATTAAATCCAATGAGCAGCATGGCTTCGTTATCCTCCAACATGAACAGTACGGGTATATCCATATTAACATAGTAAAGCACCATGTCCAATGAACAACCTGTCAGATCAAGTATATCATAGTCTATCAGCGCGTCTTTTAATATCTCTATGACCGTCTTGTTCTGTCCGAGCATATATGCCGCATTTCTGATGACTCCCTCATATTCAAGCATGGTATCCAGGCACACCGCAAGCGACCCTCTCTGAGCATTTGCTTCTGACTCCTTTATGGCCATTATCTGGTTTTTGGTACTCCTTGAAGTCTTTTTCCAGACATAATCTCCTTTGGTATCCATAACGATTCCGGATATCCCGTATGCACGCTCCACGGCATCGCTTTCCAGATTATGATAACTGTCAACGCCGTATTTACCGTATACTATAAAGCCGGCATAATCACCCTTTGCCTTGATGTTCACCTCTCTGCTTCCTTCGTACAGCACCATCTTGGGATTAAGGTGCTTCATCGTATCGGCATCTATATCCTTTTTCAGGCTGATGACGGTCAGTTTCTCATATTGTTCCGTTACCAGCTCCGACACACTGGAATTGGCTGTAGTCATGCTCTCGGAATTGACTATCTGATCGTTAGTCGTATATGTGAAGCTGTCATCATCCGTCTTCATCATTCTCGTCAGGGCGATCCTGTTGTCAATGACCTCTCCTTCGGTGATGTAGATATTCTCTCTTTCATACTGCATCAGATCGCCTTCAAGTTCGCTGAAAATATTGATCCGATACATGGGGATCAGCGTCTTGCCAGTACGATCACGAGTGATATCCCGCTTTCTGGCGACTCCGTAAATAAGATCCTCGCCCATGAATCCGATCGGAAGTATGGTCTCGCTCGAAGGAACATCTATAGTGGTCTGTCTGGCTGTGTCGAGATTCATAAGTACCAGATGGCTGGAATCCTTTCTGTCTCCACCCAGCTGATAACATACCAGTCTGCCGTTATCAGAGGTAACATATGTCCCTTCCTTAAGGCCTTCGGCTACTATCCTGGGTTCACCGGACATTCGCTCTATAGCATAAAGGACATCTCCTATCAGCAGATATAATGTCCCATTTGCATTCATGTATGAGAGCTTTTCAACCTCTTTGATGAACAGATCCGGTGCATGGGTGCTTCGAATAAAAGCGAGTTCTTCTATGGTATTGACGGTATTGTCATAGTAATATGCCGATGCTCCTACCTGTCCTTCATGAATGCCCCTGTTCATATAGCCGTACACCAAAAATGCTATATTGCCGGCCTCGTCTATGTTCATAATCTTGATATCATGGTTGTTGTTTACCAATCTGGCATCTTCGGTGAATGAATCATAGAATCCGAACACATAGGATATCTTATTATCCGCAGTGTTATATTCATATAGCCTGTCATCAGTGATAAAGGCAATATTGTTTCCGTCTTCGCTTTCTTTAAGAACGACATCTCCGCCTGTTATACCGAGTACGATGTTGTTGCTCTGGTAGGATGATTTGACATCCTCAAATACCTGATCCATCGTCCGCTCGTAATCCAGCAGATACATCCTTTCTTTGGAATATCGGATCCTAAAAAACTCGCGAACCCTGTAATAATTTATATCCTCTTCTTCCTGGATCGAAACATAATAGTCCGTGAGGAAGCTTCCCGTTGCTGCAGACAGTTCCTTGATCGTGATCACAGGATCCGTTACTCTGAGTGGATTTAAGTCTCCCCAGGTTATCTGGTTAAAGTTGCTGTGTATGTTGACATACCCGAAGGTTGTGTTATCTCCAGTCTTATCGGGCTCGAGGTACATAATTAGTTCCTCGGCCGCTGCTTTGTTAAACGTCTTGGATGAAAAATCCTCAACGTATTTCAGTTTGTCCGGTACATGATATTCATCCGGCGAGATTATCCTGGTATAGTAGTTGTATTTCTGGCCTCCGGCCAGTTCGAGTTTCAGGACAAATTCATATTCACGGTTATTCTCTATCAGATCCTTGATCACTATATCCGACCTGATCTGTCTGGCATCCACTGTGAATTCCGAAATACTGTTGTCCTCAATAAGGCGGGACCCGTCAACCGTACGGACCTCGTAGTTTATTCCCAGAACGTTGGAACCGTATGTATCGATTACCAGATTCATCCTGCGTCCGGGCATGAGTGGAGTAATGGTCTCACGCATATAGCTCAGGTCCATATCATTCTCATATCCGTACATCCTGTTAATGGATATTCCGTCATATTCTATTGTAACTGCTGGTATGGATGCCGGTCCCATCCCCGATGTCATATCGACCGAATCTTTGTTAATGATCCGGCTGGTGATCACCGAAGCGACTATGAACGTGAAAAGGACTGTCAGGATCCTGATGAGAATTCTCTTCATATGTACAAAAACATCCAGCCCGCCTGTTCAGGCGAGCCGGATCATTAGTATTACTTGATAACATTTATTCGGGCCATTGCCCTCTGGAGCGCCGTTTCCGCACGGGCTATATCCGTTTCCGGAGTCCGGGCCCTGAGCCTCTCTTCCGCTCTGTCCCTGGCTTCCTGCGCTCTCTCTAGGTCGATCTCCGAAGGCCATTCTATTATCTCTGCCATGATGATTACGCTGTCACCCAGGACCTCGGCAAATCCGGCATGAAGTGCGGCTTCCTTAGTCCCGGACTCTTCGGTTATCGTTATTATTCCCGGAGCCACGACAACAGTCAGAGGAATGTGTCCTTTTAAGACTCCTATCTCTCCCTCGGTCGTGTTGAATTCAACCATGACCACATCTGACTCATAAAATGTCCTGTCCGGAGTGATTATCCTTAATTTAAATAGATTATCTGCCATCTGTGCACCAGCCTTTCAGGAGATTTATTTAACCTTGGCAAGTACATCATCTATACTGCCCGCATTAAGGAAATAACTCTCGGGAATATCGTCATGCTTACCTTCAAGTATCTCCTTAAATCCGCGGATGGTCTCTTCGATGGGAACATATTTACCTTCAAGTCCGGTAAACTGTCCTGCAACAAAGAACGGCTGAGACAGGAATCTCTGTATCTTACGTGCGCGGTTAACGATGATCTTGTCGTTCTCAGACAATTCATCCATACCGAGGATTGCGATAATATCCTGCAGTTCCTTGTACTTCTGGAGTATCTCCTGTACACCGCGGGCAACATTGAAATGATCCTCTCCGACGATCCTCGGATCAAGAATCCTGGATGTTGAATCCAGCGGATCTACGGCAGGGTAAATACCGAGTTCGACTATCTGTCTTGACAGAACCGTTGTAGCATCCAGATGTGCAAACGTAGTTGCGGGAGCAGGGTCTGTCAGGTCATCGGCAGGAACGTATACGGCCTGAACCGATGTGATCGAACCGTTCTTGGTAGAAGTGATCCTCTCCTGAAGAGCACCCATCTCTGTCTGCAATGTAGGCTGGTAACCAACGGCCGAGGGCATACGTCCGAGCAGAGCTGAAACCTCGGAACCTGCCTGAGTGAATCTGAATATGTTGTCTATGAACAGCAGCACATCCTTACCGCCTTTGTCACGGAAGTATTCTGCCATGGTCAGACCCGTAAGTCCGACTCTCATTCTGGCTCCGGGGGGCTCGTTCATCTGACCGAATACCATCGTTGTCTTATCGATAACTCCCGACTCGGTCATTTCATGATAAAGGTCATTACCCTCTCTCGTACGCTCTCCAACTCCGGTGAATACGGAATATCCACCGTGCTCGGTAGCGATATTATGTATCAGTTCCTGTATAAGGACAGTCTTGCCGACACCGGCTCCTCCGAACAGTCCGATCTTACCACCTTTCTGGTAAGGGCAAAGGAGATCAACGACCTTGATACCTGTCTCAAGCATCTCCTGCTGAGTTGACTGCTCAACAAATTCGGGAGCGGGTCTGTGTATTGGTTCAAAGGTCACACCCTCGGGAGCCGGCTTGTTATCGATGGGCTCACCAAGTACGTTAAAGATACGTCCCAGAGTGTTTTCACCTACGGGTACGCTTATCGGTCCGCCCGTAGCAATAGCTTCCATGCCTCGAACCAGACCATCTGTAGGTCCCATGGCGATACATTTAACCGTATCGTCACCCAGATGCTGAGCTACCTCTACAGTAAGCGATCTGTCATCACCGAGAGGGATCTTTATCGCTTCATTTATCTCGGGCAGTACACCATCTGTAAATTTGATATCCAGTACGGCACCGATGATCTGTGTGACTTTACCGGAACCGCGCTTTGCATTATCCGCCATCTTATTATTCCTTTCTTTTAGCTGATTGCATTTGCTCCAGCTATAATCTCTGTTAATTCCTGTGTAATAGAACTCTGACGCGCTCTGTTATACATGAGTGTCAGTTTGTCTATCATTTCTTCCGCGTTGCTGGTAGCAGAATCCATCGCCTGCATTCTGGCACCGTTCTCAGCTGCCACGGCTTCGATCATGCAACCGTATATCAGACTCGTGATATATTTGGGTATCAGCAGATCGAGAGCATCATCTTCTTCGGGCTCGAAGTTCATCAGCGTATTGTTCTCGATCTCATCCTGAAGTTCACCTTCCTTTTCGGCGTCAGGCTCCTGACCCGGTATGATGGGAAGCAGTTTAAGGAGAGTCGGGATATGGGATACGGTGTTTTTAAAGCCCGTATATGCAATGTATATCTCTTTAATCCTGCCTTCTTCAAAGTCCTTGAGGACCTGTGATGACATCCTCATCGCCTCTGCGTAAACAGGTTCTTCGATATAATCCGAATAATCCTGTGCTATCTCATATTTTCTGCCGAGAGCATCCCTGCCCTTTTTACCTATCGCATAGATAGCCAGATCTTCATTGGCCAGAGCTCCCTGCGTTATGAGTTTAACAACATTTGAGTTATAGCCTCCTGCCAGACCTCTGTTAGAGGTTATTACAATAACCCCGGTCTTGCCTGTTTCACCGGTCTTTAAATATCTGTGTTCCAGATTGCCGGATTTGCGCAGGATTGAATGTACGGTGTCATACATTGCATGAAAGTAAGTCTTTGATCTTTCGGCATTTGATTTGGCCCGTTGCAGTTTAACGGTCGAAACCAGTTTCATGGCTTTGGTAATCTGCTGCGTGCTTTGGATACTGCCCTTGCGACGCTTAATGTCTCTCATTGAGGCCATGATTTATTCCCTTTCTTGATCGATCACTTGAAATCTGCGGTAAACTCCTCGAGTGCCTTCTTCAAAGAAGCTTCGGTGTCGTCCGATATAACCTTCTCCTGGGCTATCGCATTGGGTACCTGAGGATACTTGGTATCGAGGAAATCAAAGAATTCTTCTTCGAATCTGGTTATGTCTTCGGTAGGGATTCCCAGCAGGTACTTGTTGGTAACCGCATAAATGATGATAACCTGATACTGAACCGGCATGGGCTTATACTGAGGCTGTTTCAATACTTCCTTGATCCTCTCGCCCTGTGAAAGCTTTTCTTTGGTATCATCATCAAGTTCGGAACCGAACTGTGCAAATGCAGCCAGCTCACGGTACTGTGCGAGCTCTACTCTGATGGGTGCCGCGATCTTTTTCATAGCCTTGATCTGAGCGGCTCCTCCGACTCTTGAAACTGAGAGTCCGGCATTAACAGCGGGACGGAATCCGGAATTGAACATCTCGGTTTCCAGATATATCTGACCGTCCGTTATGGATATTACGTTGGTAGGAATATATGCGGATACGTCTCCGGCCTGTGTCTCGATTATAGGCAGGGCCGTCAAAGATCCTCCGCCGTATTCTTCAGACATTCTTGCAGCTCTTTCAAGCAGTCTTGAATGCAGATAGAATACATCTCCGGGATATGCTTCACGTCCGGGCGGACGACGAAGCAGCAAAGAGAGTGTTCTGTATGCGGCAGCATGCTTGGTCAGGTCGTCATAGATGACCAGTACATCCTCACCGTTCTCCATCCACTCTTCGCCTATCGCACATCCTGAATAAGGAGCGATATATTGAAGGGGAGCCAGCTCTGAAGCGGATGCCGCAACAACTGTTGTATATGCTGTAGCACCATACTCTTCGAGAGTCTTCACTATAGATGCCACTGTAGAAGCCTTCTGGCCTATGGCAACATAGATACACTTGACTCCCTGTCCTTTCTGATTAATTATCGTATCGATGGCGATAGCAGTCTTACCCGTCTGTCTGTCACCGATGATCAGTTCTCTTTGTCCTCTTCCGATGGGAACCATTGAGTCTATGGCCTTGATACCCGTCTGAAGCGGTGTGTCAACCGACTTTCTGGTAATAACGCCGGATGCCACTCTTTCTATCTTTCTGTATTTATCGGTCGCAATAGGTCCTTTGCCATCTATGGGCTGTCCCAGTGCATTAACTACACGGCCCAGCATTGCATCGCCTACCGGAACCTCAACAACGCGTCCCGTTGTCTTAACGGTATCGCCTTCATTGATGTTCCTGTGGCTGCCCAGAAGAACCGCACCCACGTTGTCCTCTTCAAGGTTAAGGACCATTCCGTAAACCTCTCCGGGGAACTCGAGCAATTCTCCCTGCATTGCGTTTTCCAGACCATGTACACGCGCAATACCGTCAGCAACCTGAATGACGGTACCCACGTCTCTTACTTCAAGCTCTGAAGCGTATCGTTTAATCTGCTCTTTAATGACCGAGCTGATCTCTTCGGGTTTCAAATTCATGAGTCTTACGCACCTTTCCTAAAGTGTTTTTAATTGAACATTCATTAATTCATGCTGCAGTTTGTTAAGCTTCGTCTGAACCGAGTTATCGACAACACGGTCTCCGATCCTTATTACCATTCCTCCGATGAGGTCCGGATCGACCGTATAATCAATCTCCATCGTTTTATAGGAAGTCGTTTCAAGGAGTTTTTTCTCGATATCCGATTTAAGATTCTCCGAAAGTTCCGTTGCGGTCCTTACACTGGCTACACCGATGCCTTTGAGAGTTTTGATCTCTTTGATGAAATAATCCAGGATATCATTTATATAATTGTAACGGTCTTTGCTGACCACCACGTGCAGAAAGCCCAGCAGCTCATCACTGATCCTGCCCTTAAAGACATTCTCGATGATCTGAAGTTTTTCTTCCTTAAAGATCCTGGGATGATTCATAAGGATCGAGAACTCGGGATTGTCACCAATGGCTTCCTTTATAACCTTGATCTCTTCAAGGAATATGTCTTCCTTGCCTTCTTCAACGGCCAGTTCAAACAACGCTTCGCCATATGTATTCGAAACTAGCTTAGCCATGTGCTCTCACCTATTTCCTTTAACGTGTCGTTCACCATAGCTTCCTGAACCGTTGTATCGATAGAAGCTTTTACTACCTTTCCTGCTATCATAGATGCCAGGACTACCATCTGTTTCTTGACTTCGTCGGCTGCCTTCTGCTTTTCGAGTTCGGCTTCCGTTCTCGCTCTTTCCATGATACGCTCGGCTTCGGCCTTGGCATCATCCACTATTCTGTGCTCGTTATCCAGAGCGCGCTTTCTGGCATCTGCTAATATGGCCTCAGCTTCTTTTTCTATATCTTTAAGCTTTGCTTCATATTCTTCCTTTGAGGCGATCGCTTCTTCTTTGGCTTTGGATGCTTCATCCAGGTCACCGCTTATTTTGTCCTTACGATTTTGCAGCATCTTGCGGACAGGGTCGAACAGGAAATATGATGCAGCCAGAAACAGCACGAATATGGCTATCATCATCAACACGGCATCCTGAAGCAATTGCAGATCCAGGTCAAATACTCTGCTCCATTCACTCATTTGACAAGCCTCTCCTTTCTAAGATTTTGGATATCGTCATCTTATTTAGCCAGAGGCTGAACGAATAACAGAATGATACCTATGAGCAATCCGTAAAGACCTGTTGTCTCGGCAACGGCCTGTCCCAAAAGCATCGTTGAAGTAATGTCTGATTTTGCACCGGGGTTTCTGCCGACTGCAGATGCTGCATGTCCTGCGGCAATACCCTGACCAACTCCGGGTCCGATACCTGCTATAAGTGCAAGTCCTGCTCCGATGGCTGAACAACCTTTGATAAAGTTAACATCAAAATTCATTTAATTTTCCTCCTTAAGTGAAAATTTATAATCTGAAAATTAATAACTGCTTATGCTTCATCCGTATTGCAAGCATCCTGGATATATGTCATCGTCAGCATGCAGAAAACGTATGTCTGTATTGCTCCGGAGAACAGATCGAAATACACATGGAGTGCTGCAGGCCATACCAGCGACAGTTTGCCGAGCAATGTGTATATCAGAGCCATTATCGCGGTTCCGGACAGAATGTTTGCGAACAGACGCAGTGACAAAGAGATAGGTACCGCAAAATCTCCGATCAGATTGATTGGCAGCCAGAACGGCCACGGACTCATCAATCCCTTTACCACGCCTTTGACCTTCTGATACTTGAACTGATTGTAATGTATCAGCGTGAATGAGATCACGGCCAGTGCGAAAGTCACGCCGTAGTCGGCTGTCGGCGGCCTAAGCCCCAGCAAACCGGAAATATTACTGAAAAAGATGAAGATAAACAATGTGCCGATGTAATTACGGAACTTGGGAGCGAATTTGCCCATAACGCCGTTGATCATTCCGTCGAGGAATTCAACGAGCATTTCAAGAACATTCTGAAATCCCGAAGGTACTTCCGTGGCTTTTTTCATTCTGGCATTGGCCGCGATAAAGAATCCTATCAGGATCAGCATAACTATCAGCAGGCAGACATGTGTGGTCGTGATCCTTAAGGTCTGACCGAACATTTCATAAGAAAAGACTTCATGTATAAAGAAATCAACTTCTTTGTTTCCTGCCGATAACAGAATTCCCTGTCCCATATTATCACCTCCTTCTATTCCTGCCCTGCGGCAGTTTCTTTTATCTCTTCATCATAAAGATATTCTATTCTCGGTGGCAGTATCTCCTGCCCATATACGAGCGTACTTATTTTCGCCGTCAAAGGATGCATGTACGCAGAAAACTTAATGCCAAGCAGTCCCACAAAGGCCGCTATAACGTAGCTGCCGAAAAATATTCCCACGGCGCCCAGCACCACGCACATACCCAGATATCTGTATACAAACTGGAGCCTTATCTGCTTGGGGGCTCCTCCCTCTCCGTAATCAAGTGCACGATCAAGTGCCCACCACATATGGTAAGATGCAGCCATTGCAGATAATGTCCCGATCAGGAGGCATAGGCTGTATATGGCTTTGTCCCGTACAAAGAAGACCGCGATCCACGCTATGAGTGCAAAGATCAGTTCTCCTGTCCATAATTCAAATACGGTCCTGTTGATCCTGTCCTTCATCTTCATCCCCGGCGGAAGCATTATCCTCGTAAAATGATGAGCCGTGCCGATAGGCGCTTAACGGATCGTCCTTTTTGAGATAACGCTTTGAAAGCCTGTATATATTGTAACCGCCGGATACGGCTCCCACGAAAAAGAGAATAATCATAATGAAGCTCGTACCGAACTTCCTATCAAGATATATTCCCAAAAATGAACACATAAAAATAGGCACCAGCATGTTAATCCCAAATTGCGTTACCAGCGCGATCGTCCGGTAAACGTTTTTATTGAATTTCAAGCCGGGCCCCCTTTTACTCTTTATATGAATAATTACTGAATATTTTACCAATATTCCCCGTCAATGTCTAGTACAACGGAAGAAAATAAGCATATAAACACAAGGTTTTTTTAACTTACACTGTATGCAAAAATCCTCTGTCGATATCTTGAATTGCAGCGTGTTTAGACTTATGATTATTTAAAAGCCCGCTCACGAACGGAGGTTTCGATGACAAATCCAATTCTCTATCGCAAAAGGATCATTCCCGAGGAAAAGATACTGCTCAAAGATGACGTTATCATAGAGTATAATGACGAGATGATCATCACCAAATGGAACACTTTAAAGCCCAGAGACGATTTTCATCACGGATACAGCATTTACTATCTGAATGAAGGCTATAAGGTCTCCAAGTTCTGCAAGGTTGACGGTTCCCTAAAATACTGGTATTGCGATATAGTTGATTATGACTTTGACCAGGGCAGTAATGAAATGACTGTCACGGATCTGCTGGTCGATGTTGTCGTCTATCCGGACGGAGGCTTCAAGGTCATCGATATCGATGAGCTGGTCGAAGCTCTTGATAAGGACCTCATCAGTCTTGATACATTAAAAAGCAGCCTGCTGAAGCTCAACAAGCTGCTTGGTATACTTTATTCAGGCCAGTTTGACAAGCTCAAACAGCCTATCCCTGTCGACTGGGAATAACACTTCTGTCAGTTAATAGAAAATGTGTCCGCCTATCTGTATGCCTGTCAGACCTTCTATCGGAGTTCTGAAAAACAGGCAGTTTCCTACCGTAGTCGTACCGCTCATTGCAGCATCCGCCGCCGAATAGCATGCCGCAGTGGCATCGTTTCTGGCAAGTGCCAGAGCCAGTCTGCCGCTTCCTACAGGTGAGAACTGCTTGTTCTGATATATCACCCCGACAACCGTATCCGGAAAAACCGAACTCAGCACTCTGTTTATTACTACCGCTCCGACAGCAACCTGTCCTTCATAGGGCTGATTTCCCGCTTCACAGTATATGAGGTTGGCCAGCAGATACCTGTCATCCTCGGCAAACGTTACCTGCGAAATGTCCCTCCAGGCAGAACGGTTGGCCAGATCCCGCAGCCTTCGTTCTTCCTCAAGTTCCTTTTGAAGTGCAGTTATATTGGCCTGCTGTTCAGCCAGCATTGCCTCGTTTTCCTGCATCTCCCTCTCTGTCTCGGTTATCTCATTTTCATAATTATTCAGCGAATTTGAAGTCTTGTTTACCAACTTCATGACTCTGTCCTGTTCCTCTTCGGCCAGGGCCTTTAATTCATCAAGATCCGCCTTTTCCTCCTCGAGCATTGCCTTGGCTTCAGCTACGACTTCTCTGGTATGTCTGAATTCATCGAGCTTTTTTCTGTCATAGGCGGCTATGGATTCAAAGTAGCTGCTCCTGTTAAGAAAATCCGAGAAATTCGCAGATCCGAACAGTGTTTCCATCAGATCGTAATTCTGCTCTTCGTACATATATTTAATACGGATCTTCATTGCCTCATACTGATCGTCTTCTATGCGGATCGCTTCCTCCAGGTCGAGCTCCATCTGCTCTATCTCGGCGTTCTTGTCCACAATGGCCATTTCAATCTCCTCCAGGTTATTGCTGACATCTGTCAGTTCAGCATTGAGATCGTTCAAAGCCCCCTTAAGGGACGTTGCTGTGCTGCTTAACGTATCAATCTCCGCCCGGTTTGCTTTTATCCTCTCCTGCGTCTGTTCCTTCTCTTCCTTGGCCTCTTTGATCCTGGCTTCAAGTTCATCTATCTTATTATCCGCGATAACGACAACTTCGGGAAAATGGTACACCAAAAGCACGGCCGTCATAACCAGAGCGGCCGCTTTGAATATCCCGATCCTGAATTTGTTGTTGTGATACCTCACAGATTCTCGATCTTTCCTATTCGCCTGATGTGGTTTTCACCCTCTGAAAACGGGGTGTTAAGAAATGTATCTACAATCTCCAGTGCCAGATTATTGCCTGTAACTCCTTGCCCCAGCGCGAGCATATTTGCGTCATTATGGAGCCTCGTCATCTTGGCCAGATACGCATTTGAGCACAGGGCACATCTTATACCTTTAACCTTGTTGGCTACGATGGATATCCCTATTCCCGTGGTACATACAACTATACCGCGGTCACACTCTCCGGATGAAACAGCCTCTGCTGCCGCTCTTCCGAAATCCGGATAATCACACGAATTTTTGTCGAAACATCCAAAATCCCTGCATTCATATCCGTTCTCTTCAAGATGTTTTTTAATATGCATTTTCAGATCATATCCGCCGTGATCCGATCCAAGTGCTATCATACTCTGACCTCCTTATTTCCCGATGCCTTGATCATCCTGTTCATGGTGGCCCTGAATACCCCCTTTTCCTCAAAGCTCTCGGCATAAATCACATCTATATCTTCATCGTCAAATTCCCTTAGGACCTTGAAAAGATTCCTCGCTACCTGCTTTTCATTCTTTCTGGATCCAAGGCTCTTGACAGAATCGGCAGTATACAGATAATGGGTCTCATCTGTTGCAATGACTCCTATCTTAAGGCCTTTTGAACTGTTTTGCTCGATCTTGTCATTTATATAGGTAATAACGTTATCTACCGGACCCGTCACCAGCGTCATTTCTGCCTTCGGTGCATAATGTCTGTACTTCATTCCCGGCGCTTTGGGCGGTTCCGGCGAAGAAGCATCAATTATATTACCGTCAAATACTATATCAGGTATGATCTCTTTTAACGTTTCAAACGTGATAAACCCCGGTCTTAATATCATCGCCGGTCTGGACGTCAGATCGATAATGGTGGATTCGAGTCCTATATCGCAGTCTCCACCGTCTATTATCATGTCAACGAACCCATACATGTCCTCTATCACATACTGAGCCTGAGTAGGTGAGGGCTTGCCCGATCTGTTGGCAGATGGCGCTGCGATAAAGCCACCCGAAGCTGTGATCAGATCGAGAGCCACTTCGTTGACCGGCATCCTTACTGCCACCGTATCTAGCCCTCCTGTTGTTTCCTTTGGAAGTTCGGGGCGTTTTTTAAGTATCATCGTCAAAGGTCCCGGCCAGAATCTGGCTGCCAGTTCGTATGCGGTAGAAGGAATGTCGACAGCTACAGCATCCAGATCCGTAATGTTGGCTATATGAACTATGAGGGGATTGTCCGAAGGTCTTCCCTTGGCCTCATATATCTTTCTGCTGGAATCAGGATTAAATGCATCTCCCCCCAGGCCATATACGGTCTCTGTTGGAAATGCTACCAGTCCGCCGTCCTTTATTATGTTCCCGGCTTCATAGATTGCTCCGGGATTAGGCTGTATTTTGTTTATCTTAACAATTTTGGTATTCATCAGTAACTCATGTATTCAGCTATAACAGACCAGACTGCGGGGTCTTCGAATCCCAGTCTCCATTCAGCCACACCGGCCAGTTCGTTTGCCTGCATAACGTTAAGCTTGGCTCTTATTGAATCTTCATCCTCGATCCAGCACTGATTGAGCGTGCCGCCATCGGTATATTCGGCATAGTTCTGACATGTTGCATCATCCCACTGAGGTGTCAGTGAATGGTTTGACAGCCACTGTTTAATCGTAGCCATATCTACAGCCTGAGACGAAACCTCAGTTCCTGATGTGCTCCATATACGAGTATAAAACGGAATGCCATTAATAACCTTACGTGCCGGAACTTCATCGAGAGTCATCTTGATTCCCGATTCAACATAATCTATAGACGCAACGCTTCCGGCTTCGGTGCTTCCGGCATAATGTTCATCATAACCCATGATGACGACATAATCGGCCACCTCTCCCTGCGTCCGTCTGTCGTAATAACCCGTCCCTCCCATCGGAACGTAGTTATCTATCGAAAAAACCAGTCCGTTTGCCCTGCAGGCTATAGACATCTCTCTGACGAACTCGCTGAAGTCAGCTCCGGATGATGACGGGATCAGCTCAAAATCGAGGTTTATCCCATCTATGCCCAGGGATACGGCTTCATCAACGAGGCTGCCGATGAGGCGCTGCCTGTTAGTCGTTGATGCCAGTACCGGTGCCACATCCACGCCCGGATTATTTATATTATCAAGCACCGCCCATACTTCAAGTCCCAGATCATGGGCCCTCGAGACATAATCAGCGGTGGCAAAACTCGTGTAGGATCCCGCTTCGTCGGATATCGAAAACCACGTGGGAGCAACTACGTTAAGTGTCGACGCATTGGCGACGAATCCCTGAAGTGTGTCGTTGCCGGCAACACCTGCAACCGCATGCCAGGCCATGTTTATTTTATGATCCCTGCAAAGATCCGTATATACAGGCTCTTCAACATCAGTGACCGGTATTGGCATCTCGGGTTTGATATCATTTAACCTTTTATTTTCAATAAATCCGATTATGGCATCGTCAGTCTTGACCTTTGACCAGTCCTCCATCTGCTCGAGCACGATGAGTTTGTCTCCGGCCTTGACTTCCTTTAATATAGGAGACTTGACTCCCCCTCTGTGACGAACCTGCGTGTTCTTTTTAACGGTTGCCGTCTGGCGGTCGCTCCATTCGTTATATATCTGAAGCCTGCCGGGATCGGTAAATGCCTCATAGCTTAAATTGGTAAATCTCTTAACATAATCGATGGCTACGAGTATCTTATCGGTTTTTCTGACCGGAACATACGACAGATCCTCACTTCCCGAAAGGGAATTGACCGTAGCAGAATCGACGCTGCAGGTGATCATGTCAAGGGGCAGGGTATAGATCAGCAATCCCTCTGTATCATCAAAATAGAATCTGTTATTAAAATATGTAAGGACCGTTTCAAGATCCAGATAGTACGTCCCGTCGATAAGAGTTGCTCTCTCGCTCATAAACGTATCCTGAAGTATTATCGCAACGTCCGAATCGGACGAATTTTCAAAATACGTGGTCAGGTCATACACCTCTTTGGAGTATGAATACTTCTCTATAATCTGCTTACCGAACGCAACGCCCAGAATGATTATAATAAGGACGATTGCGATGATAACAGGCAGAATCCTCTTCTTCATTACCAAACCTCCAATCGTCCTATATTATAACAAACTATTATCATACCGTCATTATGAAATATTTCCGCCAAAGATCGAAAAATGGCATGTAATAAAGCATAGTTTCAGTCAGTTTAATAAGCCTTCATTTACAAACATATGTCACGTCGATCCACGCGAAAATATAGACGCAAAAGTTTCCGTGGTCGTTACGTTCATCCCTCAAAATGACGATATAATTCATAGGAAGATGCTTCAATATCAAACCATTTTGTTGAAAGCATAAAATTGTTAATTGTAGATAAGCAGTTATTCAAATATCTGGATTATTTACGGACAAGCACTATTAAGCTTGTAAGAATCTCTTAGATACGGTCGAGCGACCGTTGAATGTGATATTAAGAGAAACACTTAAGAAATAATAACCTATCAGCCCCCTTTCCGATACAGATTGGAAGCATCTTCGAAAACGATCATAGCAATATTTACCAAATATGTCAATACTATTTTATCAGTTTTTGGTCATTTTTACCAAAAACCGTTTTATTAATTTTTTCTTAAAGAATCGCAGTTTTGTTGACGAATCGGCAGTTTGAAGTATAATAATCACAAAGAGAGGATTTCTGCCGATCGATCATCAGGGATCGGAGGTGAAATATATGCGTATAGAAAAGGTTAACGACAATCAAATACGTTGCACTCTTACGAGCGAAGATCTGGCCAACCGCAAGCTCAAATTAAGTGAGCTGGCTTATGGTTCCGATAAAGCCAAGACCCTGTTTCGCGATATGATGCAACAGGCTTCATTTGAGTTCGGTTTCGAAGCAGAGGATATCCCCCTTATGATAGAGGCTATCCCGGTTTCTGCAGAATGCATAGTACTTATCATAACCAAGGTCGATGATCCCGAGGAACTCGACACGAGATTTTCAAAGTTTGCTCCTTCCGTTCATGAAGGTGACAGTTCATTATCCGATCTGTTAAATTCGTTGTCTGAAGGCGCTGATGATATTCTGGATCTGTTCAAGAAGCTTCAGAACACACCGCACCAGGCTGCACTAAATACCTCCGGCACCGAGCAGGCCTCAACCGAAATGTCCGAGATGTCCGATGAAGATGCTGCCAAGGCAGCCAAAGCAGCCTTCAAGAATGATCTCAAAAAGAAGATCTCTGATGCCTCTGCCTCTATGGCAACCGTAAGGATCTACTCATTCGATACACTTAATGAACTTATCAAGCTGGCCAAGATAGTTACTACTTTCTACGACGGAGCCAACTCTGTTTATAAGGAAGATGATTCATACCTTCTGTCGGTTTCGAAGGGATTCCATACTCCTACCGATTACAATAAGGTATGCAATATCATTTCCGAATATGGTACATGCATCAAAACCGTATCCGGCTCGGATGCTTATCTTTCCGAGCATTATGAGCCTATCATCGAAGGTAATGCACTTCAGAGTCTGGCTATGCTGTAAATTGATTCGTTCATAGTATCACCAATGTATACGTATCCCCGCTCTCGGGCGGGGATTCTTTGATAAAAAGGACGTGAAAAAATGTCTAAAGGCAGAATTCATTCAATCGAAAGCTTCGGCACCGTAGATGGTCCCGGCACCAGATTCGTCGTGTTCTTTCAGGGATGCCCCATGAGATGTGCATACTGCCATAATCCCGATACTCAACCCATGGAAGGTGGAACCGAAATGGACGTTGAGGAGATTTATGAGCAATACATTCGTAACGAAGCTTTTTACGAGCATAACGGCGGAGTGACCGCAACCGGCGGTGAACCTCTGATGCAGATCGATTTTCTGACGGAGCTCTTTACTAAATTCAAGCAGCACAATGTGCATACTTGTCTCGATACTTCGGGTATAGCGTTTGTACGCAAGAATCCCGCGCTCCTTGAGAAGTTTGACAAGCTCATGGCAGTTACCGATCTCGTCATGCTCGATATCAAGCATATAGATCCCGAGAAGCATAAGGAGCTCGTACTTCAGCCCAACGACAACATACTTGATTTCTGTTCATATCTAAATGAAAAGCATGTGGACATGTGGATCAGGCACGTGGTGGTTCCGGGTTACACCGATGTTGATGAATATCTGTTCAAACTTGGGTATTTCATCGGACAGTTCGATAACTTAAAGGCCCTCGATGTTCTTCCTTATCACACCATGGGTGAAGTTAAATACGAAAAGCTCGGTATCGAATACAGGTTAAAGGGTGTTCCTGCCATGGATAAGGATAAAGCCATCGAAAAGAAACAGGTCATTTTAGACGGCATAAAGAAACGTCGTGCCGAAATGAAATAGAACATTATTACAGGATTATATACAGAAGGGAGAATACAATGGCTAAAGTAACCAAAGATATGAATATGGGTGACATCCTCGCTCTCGACAGAGAGATGGGTGACCTGCTGGTAGATGCCGGCATGCACTGTGTTGGCTGTCCCGCACATGCATTTGAATCTCTTGAGGAAGCCTCTATGGTTCATGGTATAGACTGCGACGAGCTGGTATCCAAGCTCAACAGTTTCCTTGACAGCAGAGCAGGCTGATCGATAGCCCGTTTGATATCGGGCAACGTAATCCATAAAACAAAAGCAGAATCCTGATACAGTCGTCAGATTGTATCAGGATTCTTTATATATTTCAGTATTATCGTTAATGTATTCTGATCGGGATCAGTCCTTGGTTGATCTCTTCTTTATCACAAACAGTGTAGCGATCACCAGGGCAATTCCTACAGGTATTGATATCCAGGTAGCATTGGCCATATTAAGTACCCCGGCAAGAATGTAGCAGACAAATGATATGATCGCCACGGTTATCGCATAAGGAAGCTGAGTCTCAACGTGATTTATATGATTACAGTGAGCACCGGCCGATGACATGATCGTCGTATCAGATATGGGCGAGCAATGGTCTCCGCATACAGCTCCGGCCAGACATGCTGAGATTCCTACAAAGAACAGGCCGCTGGTCTCCGGGAAGATAGCAGATACTATGGGAATAAGTATTCCGAATGTCCCCCATGATGTTCCGGTTGCAAAAGAAACCAGACATGCTACCACGAACACGATAGCCGGAAGCATCCACTGGAGCCCCTGTGCGTTTGACATGACACCCTGTACAAATGCAGAAGCCTCCAGATTGTTGGTCATGCACTTTAATGAAGTTGCCAGTGTAAGTATGGTCATTGCAGGAACCATTGCGATAAATCCTTTGGGAACACACTCCATAGCCTCCTGGAATGATATTACCTTTCTGATTATGAGGTAAAGTATTATCACAACGAGAGCAAGAAGGCTTCCCCAAGGAAGACCGATCGTAGCATCAGTTGAAGAAAAAGCATCCGTAAATGACCCGGGTCCTTCAAGATTCTCATATCCGTTCTTCAAAAGTCCCCATACGCTGAATGCGATAAGTACGACGATCGGAATGATAAGATCCAGAAGTTTGCCCTTCGGAGGCTGCTCGGGTCCGTCTACTCTGAGTGTTCTTTCCTCTTCATCAGAAAGAGTAAGGCTAGAAAGATCTCCCGTCTCCTGTGCCTTGATCTCGAACTGTTTCATTTTACCGTAGTCAAACTGCATGATGCTTATCGTTACGATGAACGCGAGTGTCAGTATCGAATAGAAATTATAGGGGATAGCCTTGATAAAAAGCTGTATGCCCGAATAATTCTGCGAATCAACACAGCCTGATACAGCTGCAGCCCAGCTCGAAATGGGAGCGATCATACATACCGGAGCAGCTGTTGCATCTATAAGGTAAGCCAACTTTACACGGCTTATCTTCTTGGAATCTGTAACCGGTGACATTACCGAACCAACGGTAAGGCAGTTAAAATAATCATCGATAAAAATAAGCACTCCGAGCAGGAATGTGGCAAGACAGGCTCCTGTCTTGGTCTTTATATGGCTCTCGGCCCATTTTCCGAAGGCCCTTGATGCACCGGATTTATTGACGAGCGCAACCACTATTCCCAGGATAACGAGGAAAAGAAGTATTCCCGCATTACCTGCTATCGCATCGGATATTCCGGCTATGGCAACATTATCGACGGTTCCGTAGAATGAACATCCGGCAGACATGAGTGCGCCGAGGATTATACCGATAAAGAGAGAGGAATATGCTTCCTTCGTGATAAGTGCCAGAATGATCGCAACGAGCGGAGGAACAAGCGCCCAGAACGTTCCTGAAAATGCTCCTCCTGCTCCGTTAACGGCAAGAATGATAACTACTACCACTGCAAAAATGATCGCAGCTATGAGACCTGATTTCTTTTTCATAAGATAACCATCCCCCTGTATTTGAGATTTATCCGCTGCGCACTCTGCTGATGAGATACGCATAAACTGTGACTATTTTATCATTTTAACGCGTCAATGTGAATAGATTGCCGGTGTTTTTTTCATAACGGAGGTATAATGCGTTCCCTCATACGTAAAAGACCGCCGTACCTTCAGGTACGACGGTCTTTGTTTAAGCTGCGATATTAAATTAGATTGCCTCGTGGAATGTACGAGAGATAACATCAGCCTGCTGTTCGGGTGTTAACTTGATAAAATTAACAGCATATCCTGAAACACGGATAGTAAGCTGAGGATAATTCTCGGGATGAGCCTGTGCATCCAGAAGAGTCTCTCTGTTAAGTACATTTACATTAAGGTGATATCCGCCTTTTGTTACATAACCGTCAAGCAGATTCACCAGGTTATCAACCTGAGTTGCGTTTGCTGCCATAATCATTTCCTCCTTATCTGAAATCGTCTAATCCTTCATGTAGTGTAGGAACACTGCATGCGAGCGGTGTTCTCGAACAATCGGTGCATCCCATGGTCTGAACCGTGAGCAGGGATTCTTCCGCTGCATCCTGTCCGACATTTACATGACCGACACCGTTCGAAAAGCCACCATCCAACATTTTAACCAGATCATCAACTTTCTTGTCCATATCATCCATGGGAATCACCTCCTGTATTATTTGTTTTATCTGTTACTTGTTAAGATCTATATCAATATCACCTGCAAAGATCTTGTCTTCCTTACCAAGTGCGCCGGGGATGATGGTAAATGTATTAGAGATACCATCCTGTGCATCCTTGAAAGGAATCTTGGCAACTGAAGCCAGAGAAGCAACTGCACCATGAGTATCACGGCCGTGCATCGGGTTGGCACCGGGTGCGAAAGGCTGTCCCTTACGACGTCCGTCAGGTGTGTTACCTGTAGCCTTACCGTATGTAACATTTGAAGTAATGGTAAGGATCGAAGTTGTAGGAATACCGTTTCTGTAGGTGTG
>JAILAN010000139.1 GCA_024681595.1 Lachnospiraceae bacterium | reverse complement strand
TGCAGAGAATAAAGTGATGGAGCTCGTCCTGTCGTTATCGTTGTATTTCATGGAAAACAACGTTCCGACGGATGTTCTTTTTATGCCGGATGATATTGAAAAGATAACAATACGAAATGTTGCGGACTATGAAACTCTGTACGGGAGTATGACAGGATATCACTTCAGAAACGACGCTTCACTAAAATCCATATCCGATAAGGAAGAGACCGGACCGCTGTTTGGCGGATACCGTATGATCATAGTGGTATGCCAGTCAAACCGTGATGAGACTGACGAACTGCTCTCAATACTGAATGCAGATAACATTCCGGTCCGGGTATACCTCATAGGAAACAATGAACCCGGAAACGATCTGTCCGATGCAGACCGGTCAGGCCGAACAGAATTCATCATGACAGATACACGGCCTCTGTCGGAGGTGAACGTATGATAACTGAGCTTATTTACGATCTCCTCATATTGATCCCAACAGAACTGACATGCGCGTCATTTTTGCACGGATATCTGGAACCCGAAAGGACTAAGATCCTCTGGGCCGTGATATCAGCTGTAGCGTCCCTCTGCTTCCTTATGATGAAACACCTGAACAGAAGAGGCAGGGCATATCTGCTGGGTGGAATGCTGGCTTTGATGCTGGCTGTATGGGTGTTTCTCCCGTCAGGGAGCAGGATAGAGGCCATCCGCGAACATATCTGGATAGTTAAGGAAATACTCCTGTCTGTGATCATCTTCTTCGTGGCGATGGCAGCAGTCAGATTTATCCACTTCCGGATACTGCTGGCCTTATCCGGTATCGCCAGTCTGATAATCATGCTGATACGGGGGATCGCGGTCGACAAGATCGCCGTGTGCATGGTTCTGTTCTTAACGCTGCTGACCGTGGCAGACCTGATCCAGAGATCATCCGGTAAGGAAGGCGATACGGAGTATAAAAAGCACCTGGCAGCGACTTCGGTATTTATGGTATTACCGTTCGTGATCATCATGTTCATTACTGTTCCCGATAAGCCCTATGACTGGCATATCACAAGAAGGATCGCGGGGTATATAAAAAGTGAGTTCATAATGATGAGCGAGGCGCTCTTTACAGGCAATGCCTGGGATGAGAAAAATCCGATAATAGGATTTTCGGACAAAGCCGGACTGGATGGGGATCTTAGAAGCTCCGCAAAGGAGGTCATGGAGCTTAATACTCTGTCGGAGAATGATCCGAAGATATATCTTTCTGGCCGGTATTATGATCATTTTGACGGGCAAAACTGGATTAAGACAGATGAGGGAACCGCAGACCGGACGAGCCTCGACACTCTGGAAACGATAGGTGCTTCGCTTAACTGGGTGGACAAAGGTCATCTCAATGATATTGCAAGAGAAGTTACGCTTAATATCTCATACAGAAATATGTATACCACATGTATTTTTACTCCGGCAAAAACAACAGCCATAAAATGTGATGACGATAATATCGCATTGACAGGCGGAGAGCATGAGTTTTCAAAAAGAAGATATTCACGTAAACCCTATGAAGTGTCTTTTTACCGCCTGAATCGGGACTCCGAGTACTTTGCCGATATGGCCGCAGCAGAGCATGAGCTCACACCTGAAATCCTTGATATGGCAAAACAGAAACTCGGGATCGGAGCAGACATAACTATCGATGATTACATAGCCTACCGGGAGAATATAAAAAGATACTACCTCGAAAAATATGATATTTCGGATGAAGCAAAAGCACTGCTTGACGAACTGACAGAGGATGCGGGGAGCGATTATGAAAAACTACAGCGAATAGAAGCATTTCTTGGCGGGTTTAACTATAATGACAACCCGGGACCGCTGCCTGATGATATAACAACACCGGGGGCTTTTCTGGATCACCTGCTCTTTGCCGGACAGGAAGGATATTGCAGCTATTTTGCCTCTGCGTTTGTTATTCTTTCCAGACAGTGCGGCATTCCGTCCAGATATGTTCAGGGCTTTGCCGTTCCGGCGGGCAAACAAAAGACGGTTACCGTTAACGCATACAGGGCACATGCCTGGCCCGAGAGTTATATAGAAGGTCTCGGATGGATATCCTTTGAACCGACCCCGGGAATGAAGATGCCGGTTTCATGGGCGGTCAGTGTCCGGCAGAACGGGAAGGAGGATATCGTAAAGGTGGCTCCGACTCCGTCACATGACAGAGAATATGATGGCGAAGAAGAGACTGAAACAGAGGAAAAGCCGAAGTTTAAGCTTAAATGGTATCAGATAGCTATCCCGCTCCTGTCGGGTGGCGGACTGACTCTCATACTGGTTGCATTTGATGTATTCCTTCGAAGACGCCGCTATGATAAAATGAGCGAGGGCGAAAAAAGCATATTCGTATGCAGAAACTGCCTCATGCTTCTTCGAAGAAAGCATATGGGCCGCAGCGAAGAGGAGACGCTCGCCGAATATGAGGACAGGATAGGAGCATTGATACCCGCAGAATACCTGTTTTTTATAGGCCGACTGCAGGAACTGCTGTATTCCGACAAAGATGCAGAGTATGGAGACAGACTGAGGCTTGAAGAGAATTACAGGCTGCTTCGAAAATATTTAGTAAATAAAAGGAAAATACAAAATGAGTAAAAAGCGTATAGCATACAGCGGAATTGAAGGAGCGTTTGCACACATTGTTGCCCGGAGGCTTTTTCCGGATGATGAACCGGTCTCATACAACAGCTTTGGCCGGACATACGAAGCAGTTGAAAACGGAGACTGTGATTATGCAGTTCTGCCTATAGATAACAGTTACTCCGGAGAAGTGACTGACGTGATGGATCTGCTTTTTGTGGGAGATCTGTATATCAACGCACTTTATTCGCTGCCGATCACACAGAATCTGCTGGGTGTTAAGGGCAGTAAGATCGAAGATATCAAAAAGGTGGTAAGTCAGCCCAAGGCTCTTGAGCAGTGCGACGTATTTCTGAGAGACAAAGGCTACGAGATCATTCAGACCTCGAATACAGCCAGGGCCGCCAGGGAAGTAGCCAGGCTCAATGACAGGAGCATAGCAGCCATAGCCAGTATTGAGACGGCGGATATCTATGGACTGGATGTTCTGAAGGAGCAGATAAACGAAAACGGAGATAACACAACGCGGTTCGTTGTCCTTTCCAAGGAAAAAGGCTGTATCGGCAATTTCGAGTACAACAACAGTTTTATCATAATGTTCACGGTTCAGGATAAATCCGGAGCATTGCTTGAACCGCTTCAGGCGATAGCAAAATACGGCTATAACATGAGCGTGATCCACAGCCGTCCGGTCAAAGAGCGCAAATGGCAGTATTATTTCTATGTGGAGATAGACGGTGACCACGAAAATGAAGACGGCAAAAGGATGAAGGCCGAACTCGTGGAGGCATGTCCTTTGCTTAAAGTGCTCGGTCCTCACCGCGAAACATAAAGGTATATGTACGGGAGATGAGTGCCGGAGCGTACAGTAACAGCAGGTTTGATGATCTAACAAAAAGGAATCGGATATGGCAGAATTAAAGTGCCCGCATTGCGGACAGGCCTTTACGGTCGATGATACTGAATTAAGTTCGATAATCAGTCAGATAAGAGATAACGAGTTTAAAAAAGATCTTGATTCAAGGATAAGCGAACTTGAAGAACACATGCTTCAAAAGCACGAACTCGAACTTGAGGCTCAGGAAAACGAGATCAGATTGAGCGTTAAGGAAGACCAGGAAAAGGAGCTTCAGAAACTTCGGGACGAACTTAAGGCATCTGAAGACAGGAAATCAGAACTTCAGCACCTTCTTGATGCTGCTGAGGATAAAAAGAAGATCGCCGTTATGGAGGCCGTAAACAAGGTCGAGGCCGAAAAACGGGATATCGAAAACGAACTGTCAAACGAAAAGGAAAAGGGCAAGATCCTCCTTAAGGAAAAAGACGAACAGATAGA
>JAILAN010000073.1 GCA_024681595.1 Lachnospiraceae bacterium | reverse complement strand
TGATATGAATCTTAAACAGAGGAACATAACTTCCTGTAAGCTCATAATATGTATCGTTTGATTCCGCATCCCGGATCTCTTTAAACTTAAGCGTGACACTCTGGCCATCAGGCAACTTACCTGCAAGATCAGACTCAACCTGATCTATAAGAGCTTTCCTCTGCTCATTAGTAAGTACATTCGAGGGTCTCTCCTTGGTATAGTTCGTTCCCGGTTCCGTAACCTCTTTGGTATAGGTGGTAACAACGTAATCACCTTTAACTTCCTTGACCAGATTAGTCTCATCAAGGTGGTATGATACCGATACGGAATTCGGGGCGACAACCAGAGATTGCTTTGTTTCTCCGACTTTAAGTGCCTCAAGTTCTTCGTCAGTAGGTTCAGCTACAGCAGTAACCCTGGTATCAGGATCAAGAGTACCTTCCCCATTCTTTGCATAATATACAGTCTCGCCGTCTACTGTTACACTTGCGAAATTGTCATTATTTTCAAGTTCCTTTTTGAGGATATAGCAGGTGTTACCCTCCGCATCCGTATAGGAAAATACTTTATACCCGTCAACTGCATCGGGATTTTTCTTTACCACAGAATTATCAGGCATCTTCTCACCATGAGCTTTGAGGTAATTATTCAGATATATGATCGCATCGAACTCCTCCTGAGACTTCTCATATATGATAATGTTCCTGCTCGATCCATCCTCATAGGCCTGTGTCTTATCATCCCTGTCATAATTGAAATACTTAACGCGCGATTCAACCCGGGGTTCACCGTTTTCATCCATGACAGTAACACCATTTTCATCTTTGACAGGAACATCATAAGTAACCCTGAAATAGTGGTACTTACCGTATTCACCGCTGAGATTCGGAAGCTCATTCTTCTGTCCGTACTTATCAATCGTGATATTCTTTGCGTCTTCGCCCAGCATTGCCGGATAATTCTTCAGGATTTCCTTTAACAGTTCACTCTGATGATTCCAGTCTGCATTCTCATCCTTATTAACTGTCTCGAGTTTCTCAAGGATGGAAAGTGCACCGGCATTCTGAGTCTTGATGTCATCGAAAGCTTCTCCGACTGCTATATCAAGTGCATCAACTTTAGCCTGAGCTGCATCAAGCTTATTCTTGGCATCAGTTACTTCCGAAGTTGCTTTACCGATAGAGGCATTAAAGTCTGCCTCAGCGTCGAGTAGCTCTTGTTGGGCTTTACCAAGGCTGTCTTTGGCACTGTTAAATAGCTCTCTCTTTGCCGTCATATCTGTTGTCAGGTTCGTAATAAGTGTATCCAGATTGGCTTTGGCCTGCTGTGCTTCCGGTACGGATCCGGCATTATTAATGGTATCAATGTATCCCTGCGCATCACTCACAGCCTTATTCACAGCCTGATCAGCAAGGTTGGCTGCATCTGAAGCAGCCGTGAAGTTGTCAACAACATCCTGCGCAGCTTCATTGGACGCTACAACAGCATTCTCTGCTACGATAAGATCCTTCTTGATCTCCTCTACATCTGTAGCAGCGGCCTGGACATCTTTAGCAGCGGCCTGGATAACACCATCGCCTTCAACTACATCCTCCTTAAGTTTCTTCGCAGCGTCTTCAACTGCCTGCTCATTTGAGGGGGCTTTAGCTGTTGATCCTTCTGTATTAACCTGAGCAACTGTGGCTGCACCTGCATTAATAACATCCAGAACGGACTCTGCTACCGGTTCGGTGGGAGTAGTGGTACCATCGGTTCCGTCTGTGGTAGTGGGATTGGGTGCAGGTGTTGTGGACGCAGGAGCATCTGCTGTAGCGGCTCCTGTAGCGGGTGCGGGGGTTGTGGTACCTGCATCAGCAGCCAATACCTGCGGACCAACGATTGCTGTTGCGGCATCTTTTGCGGCTTCCTGAGCCGCATCAGCAACACCGGGGTTAACATCTTCAAGGGGAGCAGGTACTTCTGAAGTAGTTGAAGTTGTAGTTGAAGTAGCAGATGCGGATGTCGGATCATTTCCTGTAGATTCCGAATTTGCCAGTACAGTCATGGGTGACTGCAGCGCCATAAACGCAGATAGTCCCAGGGTAATCGCCTTGATTACCTTTTCGTTCATCAAGTTTTGTCTTCTCACCAGATTGTCCTCCTATTAAGTTGAGTAATGTTGGTACTATTGCTCGGCTCGATGGTGCGGGCGTTCCAAGAAGAATAGTAAACAAAAAATAAAGTAATAGTTTACGGTAAAATACATCATACTGTAGCCGTCCAAGGGACATACTCAATATATGCACTTTACTTATACGTTTATTAAGATATCAAAAAAAGAAAAAAAAGGTCAGAAGTGTGCACGAAATGCAAAATAAACCGCATAAGGGGATTGGTTATTCACCAATCCCCTGTTAAGTACGCGGTATTTATGCTGTTTATACTGTTGTGTTAGCACTATATCGGTATTATGTCAACTACGGTTATCTTGCCGCTGAGTTAATGGCTTTACACTTTGTTTGAATCAAGCCTGGCACGAGGATCCGTGATTTGCTCAATTGAGTAGCCTGTGTATAAAGCGATATCCTCATCTGAAATATTATCAGTTTTGATCATATTAACAAGTATTTGCTCTTTGCCTTGCTCTATGCCTTGCTCTATGCCTTGTTCTATGCCTTGCTCTCTACCATACTCTATAAGCGAACGGTTGTGTAACTCTTCATCGAAATCCAGAACATGCATCCTTATCACCCCTGCCTTTTCTCTGATTTTTGTGCGTATGATAGCATTGCAGGAGATTGGCATCTATCCGCCCTATTCACAAAAAATAATAAAATAACAATCGTACGTAATCCGCAAAGGGGTATAAAGCCGGCGCCTTTGAGTTGTCAAAGGGGCCGGTTGATCATGTGTGTTTTGATGAAGATCAGGAGTCTTATCTGTACCCAAGTAATACACGGAGTTTTTATTCAGCAGAATATAAAAAGAAACAGATATAAATATGATATTTCGATCATCTATAACAATAGAAAACAGAAAAAGCAATAATAGTTCGAAGCTGTGCACGAAATGTGTGAATTTGTGCATAAGTCGGTGGATATCCTGCAGGTGTATCGATGGTTGTATGAAAAGTTTCAAATAAAGTCCAAAAAACAGAATATGTGATACCGCAAGCCATAGGCGGCGACGATATTAAGAAGGTGCGCAGATCATTGAATATGACGCAGCGAGAACTTGCAGATTTTCTACGGGTTTCCGTACCGACTGTAGAACGCTGGGAATCCGGCTCCGCAGAGATTGCCGGTCCCGTTATTGCACTGATGGATATTCTCAAACGGGATAATCGCTATGTAGAATACCTGGAACTTCCGCCCCGGACCACACCGCTCAGACTGGTCTATTATTATAAGAATATGGTCTGCACCGTAATAGATGTCAACGAAGTCATGCGGCGTGTCAGCATCCGGAATTATACTGACAATCTCATGTTCCGTGCATTTGGCCGTATAGATCATTCTACATATGAGGATTATGAGGAGTTTCTCGAGTCGCGCTGTTTTCCCAGAGAACGAGATAAGATGACGCTGCAGCTCCGTGAGTTCGGCATCCCCTTTTATGATCCGATGCTGATCATCGAGAAAACGCATGGCCGAATGGCAGAGGACGATTTCAGGCTCGAGATTGAGAGGTAAAACATGGTCGAACTGTTTGAATCGGATGCCCGCAGTGATGAGCGCAGATCATCAAAGGGGAACCAGTTAAAATGGGAATCCAATAAACAATGGTATAAAGCCGACAAAACAATCTGTCATGCCATCATCAGCGCTTGAGTTTGCGAATGTCGTGCAGGCGGTCGATGGCGGCGAGAAGGGTTTCGTCCTGCTTGGCGAAATGAAGGCGGATCAGATGGTTCACATTTTCTCTGAAGAAGCTCGAACCGGGCACCGCTCCCACTCCGACCTCTCTGGCCAGGTCTATGCAGAACTGCTCATCATCTTCATATCCGTACTCACTGATATCCACCAGCACATAATATGCTCCCTGCGGCTTAGTGAACGTAAGCCCGGCTGAGGCAAGTCCATCTGTGAAGAGATCCTTCATATGAGTATAGTGTGCTTTGAGTCCGGCATAATAATCATCGCCGAACTGCAGGCCCACAGTGGCCGCTTCCATAAGAGGGGCTGCGGCACCGACTGTCAGGAAGTCATGTACCTTTTTCACGCGATCGGTAATGGCAGGCGAGGCGATCACATAG
>JAILAN010000063.1 GCA_024681595.1 Lachnospiraceae bacterium | reverse complement strand
CATATGGTACATGAATTCGGACTTATTCTCAAACAGATTGTAGAAGGTCCCCTTGGCAATATATGCTTCTTCGGTCAGCTTATCGATATTTACTGCTGACAGGCCGCCGCTCTTAAGCAGCTTAAAACCTTTGTTCAAGAGCTTTAGTCGAATCTCATCTCTGTTTTCATCTGTAAATATTTTTGGCATATCCATATTCTCCGAAAACGATACTTAATGACTCAAATATTGTTGAAAGTCATTTTATGAAGATTATACTTTGGATCATCAAGGATTTCAAGGAGGTCATTATGCTTAAAAGGATGAAACTGACAGACGCGGAGATGAGGGAGTTTGCGGAGGTATTTGCCTATTATGATTATGGAGATGACGAGATCGGAATGGTTCCGTATTATCCCGGATATCCGGACAGGACAAGTCTCGTGAATTATCTGGTCGCCATGATCAGAACGGCAAATGAATACAATGGTGTTTATGCAACATCTGAAAACAAAGAAGGAATCCTTATCCTGACGGATACAACGCACCCCTATCCGGGAATCGCAATGTTCAAGATGGTCTGGAGAATGGCAAGAGCACTCGGATTTAAGAATTTCAGCGGTATCATCAAGAAATTCCAGGCGGGCGGAGCGAGCCTTGAAAAGACGTACAGGGACAGCAAGAAATCGTTTGTACAGATCGAATTGCTAGCGGTAAAGAAGGAATACCAGGGGAAAGGCTTTATGCGCCCGCTCGTGGAGACGGCCTTTGAAGTGGCAAAGCAGAGCAGTCTTCCGGTCATCGTATCAACGGATGCAAGGCTCAAGAAGGATAAATATGAGCATATCGGAATGAAGCATGTCAATACGAGAACATTGGGAGAAAAGAGTTTTATGTACGATCTTGTGAGGGAATAGCGATTTGAATACAAGGTGAACGTGGTTGAAGGAAACGGAACTGTATAAAGTCTCCGGAATACTCACAAAGGTAAAGCGATGGCTATAGATCAAAGGGATCTATAGCCATTGTTTTTTGAAATCAGAAGCCGAAGATATGGACTTTTACTCGGACAAGTGCTATTATGCATAGTTAGCGAGCGCTAATTATGAGTGCATCTTTTTGTGCGTTCATTTAGATGAGGTGAAAAGAATAGTATGATAAGCAAAAGCTATCTCGAAAAGACCATATTCAAAAAGTTCAAAAAGGATCTTGTGTCGAAGTACGGAGCAGATATAGCCGATGAAATCTGGCAAAACGCAAATGCTGAGTATCTGAAACTGGAAGCAAATGAGCCGGATGCGGATAAATCAAGCAGATCATATGTATTTCCCGTCGTGTCGATATATCGCGCTGTTGAGAAACACGCACCGGGAGAGGCACTGGAAACGACCCGCGCATTCGGAACAAAACTGGGATTACAGCTAAAAAAGAAGTTCCGCAGGATCACGGCGTTACCGGGTATCCCGACGATTATGTGGAAAAACATGGACAAGATAGCTGCAAAATTGAGTGACGGTTACGATATAAAGAATCTGGTGGTAGATACGAACAAATGCTTTATGGATGTTACGGGCTGTCTGCTTTATGACAAGGCCAAAGCACTAGGAACGCCGGAGGCGGCTCAGATGATCTGCTGTATGGATAAAGAATATATGAATGGTTTTCGCGGAGTTGATTATAAAAGAACAAAGTCTGTCGCAGAAGGTGATGATTGCTGTGATTACAGGCTGACAAAGTCGTTTTAGAGAGCATGATCATCCGGTTTACAATTGTGTTTTGGAAATCGTAACGATCTGATGAGATGGATAAAGACTCTTTGAAAGAGGTATGTATGGCATGATTATCACAGCGGTTGCGGTCGGTACCAGAGGGGATATAAATCCTCTGGCGGAGCTCGGCGAAGAGATGATCAGAAGAGGACACGAGTTCAGGATCCTGACATCCGAAGCATTCCGATCTCTTATTGAGAATAAGGGTGTCACCTTCATCAAGCTTGATACCGATGCGGATCATGTGATGAAGTATCTGGTTGTCGACTATAAGACAAGCCTTGATTTTGTCAGGGGAATGTTTCGGCTGAAAAAAGAAAACCCGGGATTTATGGAGCAGACGCTCGGTGCAATAAAAGGCTCCGATCTTGTCATGTACGGGACCTGTGCGGCTTTCGCCAGACATGCCGCGGAGCATCTGAATATCCCATGTGCACGGCTGTTCTACAGCCCGATGGATCCCACAAGACGATACTCTCTTTATAGCGATGAGTATGATTCTGACAGAGTACGGAAGAGCTATGACGGACTTCCTCAGGGAATGAACCTTATAACGATGATCGCTCTTAACGGCTGGAGGCGCTCGGTCGGTCTCCCGGGGTGGAAGTTAAACAGCCGCTATACGGAGATGTTCGGCAGAAAAGTTCTGACCTTTTATCCGACCAGTCCGCTTCTGATGCCGCCGGATCCCGCCTGGGGAGATCATATCCATGTGACCGGCTACTGGTATCATCCGGAGGAAGCGGCGAAGGGCTATGAAGAACCCGAGGAGCTTGCTCGTTTTCTGGAAGCGGGAGAAAAGCCTGTCTTTGTTGCTTTCGGAAAGGCCGAATCTCCTGAACTTGCAAAGCTGCAGCTCCTGACACTTGAAGCACTGAAAAGAACCGGGATCCGTGCGATCGTTCAG
>JAILAN010000037.1 GCA_024681595.1 Lachnospiraceae bacterium | reverse complement strand
TATGAACATTATCTTACTGTCCGGAAGGGTTTTGTATGAGTGTCCCTTATCCAGATAGTCTGTATCTATTGCACCTTGATAAAATCTACTTCTTTTAGGAAGCTGATGAAACTCGATGCTTTTATTGTTAAGATTTTGCATCTCAGTATCAAACACGGATCCGGCAGAGTTTTCATTATACACATCCAGCCTTATTGATTTTCCGTCAGATGTATACTTGAACTCACGTTGTGTTTGGACTTTGATCAGTTCACCTATCGGTTGCTGCAAAAGGCATTCGATCACATCCTGGCATATTTGGGGATCCTCCATAACTTTTCCGAACATAAAGTCATCGGAAAATTCCAGTTCTTCAAAATTCTTTACTACTTTTTTTACTTCTTCCATAAGATTCCTCCTTTAGACGTGGGCAGGAATCTTGATGGTGACAGCTGATGACAGTAGGCCTGTCTTGTATCAAGAATCCTGCTTATGAGATTGGTTTTTGGATAAGCATAGATTCTTGAGATTGTTTCAGAAAAGTGATGTGATAGCTGATGTGTTGTATCTTATGAACATATGCTTATGTCATATTTTATATGCGATAAAGATAATATTCAAGATATTTTATCTTTATCGGGGTCTTAAATGCAGATAAAGATAAAATATCGTACCGGGATGTTGTAATGTTCTTCTATTTCAACACACGCACAAGGTCTACTACCCCCGTCCCTCGGGAGCATACAGGTTGCACGCACCATTGACAGAAATGATAACAGATGATAAATTGAATATGTAATGATAACAGATGATAAATCATTTCGCGAATGATAAACGGGAGTTACACCATGAAAGACAATCCTTTTAATCTGACATTTGGTAAAGAACCAACAAAAATGATCTCAAGATTTGCACAGACAAACGAGATTTTGGACATATTTTCTTCCGATAGACCATCACAACAGGTTTATATGATAACCGGCGTTCGCGGAAGCGGAAAAACGGTGTTCATGAACTCTATTGCCAAGAGTCTCTCAAGAGAAGATGATTGGATAGTTCTTGAACTTAATTCATCGGCTGATTTATTGCGTGAATTAGCAGCAAAACTGTATAACACAAAAGGAATGACAGGAAAGTTTAAAACAGCCGGAATTAATCTGTCGTTTTGGGGAATCGGCTTGAGCATCAAAAAGGCCGAACCACTTACAGATCTTGGAACAGCAATAGAATTAATGTTAGAACATGTATCAAGATCCGGGAAAAAAGTACTTATCACGATAGATGAAGTACTCAACAGCAAAGATATGCGAGTATTCGCCGGTGCATTTCAGATATTCATAAGACATGATTACCCACTGTTCCTGCTGATGACCGGTCTGTATGAGAATATCAACAAATTACAAAACGAAGAAAACCTGACTTTTTTATATCGTGCACCAAAAGTCTACCTGTCGTCCCTTAATATTTCAAGGATTACTGACATATACGAAAATACATTGAAACTCAAAAAAGATGAGGCGCGTAAGTTAGCCTTAATATCCAAGGGCTATTCGTTTGCTTTTCAAGTGATCGGATATTTCACATACAGCCACAATGGGGACTATAATGCCGCTCTTCCTGACATAAGGCAATACATCGACGAATATGTTTATGATAAAATATGGATTGAACTATCTGAAAAGGAAACCGTATTTCTTGAAGAAATAGCTGTCAATGAGATCACAGATGTCAAATCACTGAAAGAATCACTCGCTCTTAAACCGAACGAATTCAGTGTATATCGTGATAGGCTGATAAAAAAGGGAATTCTCGAAAGTCCAAGAAGAGGATATCTCGAATTTGCTCTCCCTTATCTGGATGATTATATAAGAGAACGATCTATCTGAATTCTATTTCAATGCACGCACAAGGTCTCTGAGTGATTCCTGGCTATCTTCCGACAGTCCTGACATATCCAGCATTGGACTGTTTTCAATGCCCAGCAGATAGTCAACAGACACATCAAAATAGGTCGCCAGCTGTATCACCGTATCAAGTGACGGGACCTTCCTGTCCTGCTCATATGCACTTATTGCAGACTTTGATAGCTGCAGTATGTCCGCAAGTTCCTGCTGCGTGTAGCCCTTTGCTCTACGCAGGTGCTTTAGCTGCTTCCCGATCCCTGTTTGTGCCATTTATTTCCTTACCTATATAACCAAAATCAAGTAAATGAACCACTACCCCCGTCCCCTAGGGTCCATATAAGCAACCATGTATTGTCATAATATGATATATAATCTCTTAGTATTCCAGTGTAATATTATAGATTCACTGCTGAATAAATAATAGATACTAAAAGTATACTCTTTACAAATCAATTTTATTATGTTACTGTACTAGTGTTCTAATACACTATTTCGATAACACAGTTTATCGATCACGGAAAGGAGAACGACAATGTCATGGAACCTAAACAGTGACCGCCCTATTTTCATTCAGATAATGGAACATATCGAATATGACATTGTATCCGGCGCATTACCTCCCGGTGCCAAGGTACCAAGCGTAAGGGAGCTGGCAACTGAGGCTTCGGTGAATCCGAATACAATGCAAAGAGCTCTTAGTGAAATGGAGAGACAGGGACTGATGCGAACAGAACGCACGAGCGGCCGTTATGTAACGGATGACGAAAAAGCGATCGCATCGCTCAAGCAAAACCTGGCCTCTGTTGGCGTCGACGGTTTTATCAAACAGATGAAGCGTCTGTGCCTTGATAAGGATGAGGTACTGAAACTGATAAAAGATAATTATTAAGGAGGAATCATGAGTTCATTATTAGAGGTAAGTTCTCTTACCAAAAAATACGGAAACGTGACCGCGCTTAACGATCTGAACTTTAAGCTTGAGAGCGGACATATCATAGGGCTCCTCGGACCAAACGGGAGTGGAAAGACAACACTGATCAAGATAATCTGCGGACTGCTGCAGCCGACAGCCGGAAGTGTTACGGTAAACGGCAATCCTGTCGGTGTCGAGAGCAAAAAGGTCATATCCTATCTTCCCGATACAACCTATCTTGGTAAGACCGCGTCGGTGAAAGAGACTATAGACTATTTTTGTGATTTTTACGAGGATTTTGATGCAGATCGTGCGTACGATATGCTGGGCAAGCTCGGTATCAATCCGAACTCGCGTCTTCGTACACTTTCAAAAGGAACGAAGGAAAAGGTTCAGCTGATCCTTGTCATGAGCCGCAGAGCAGATCTGTATATACTTGATGAGCCGATAGCCGGTGTTGATCCTGCTGCAAGAGACTATATCCTAAACACTATCATCACCAATTATGACGAGAATGCTTCCATCCTCATCTCCACACACCTTATATCAGATATCGAGAATATCCTTGATGAAGTGATCTTCTTAAAGCAGGGAAACATCGTCCGATTCTGCGGTGTGGATGAGATCAGGAGCGATGAAGGCAAATCGGTAGACGCTTTGTTCAGGGAGGTGTTCAGATGTTAGGAAAATTAATAAAACACGATTTTATCGCTACCTGGAAGGTACCTGTAGCTTTGGATGCGGTGCTGATCGTATTGGGTATACTTACTGCAATTGTGATACAGACTGTTCCGCATGTTGAAGATTCGCTTGGAATGAGTCTCTTTATGTTTTCGTTTGTCGGACTCTTTTACGTCGGCATCATCGCCGCCAATGTAGTGACAATTATATATCTGGTAATACGCTATTACAGAAATCTGTATACCTCCGAGGGATATCTTACATTTACTCTGCCTGTGAAGACGGATATGATAATCCACTCAAAGGTCATAACCGGATCTGTGTGGCTGTTTCTTTCATACCTTAGTACCTTCATATCCATTGTCATTGCCGGTATCGGTTTCTTCAAAACCACCGATGTATCAGTGGAAGAGATCAAAGCGGGATTTATGGAAATGTATAATATCCTGGGTTTTGCGGAAACCGGCTTTACAGCTATCATGGTGATCACGATGCTTATCACGCCGATCGCAGGGATACTGTACATGTATTTTAGCGTCAGCTTAGGACAGCTCTGGCAAAACCATAAGGTTCTCGGTTCGGTCCTGTGCATTATAGGTTTATATATCTTAAACCAGCTGCTGTCGCAATTTGCTTTCCTCGGCTCGGGATTTTTCCAGCTGATGGGAGCACCCGGTGTTGATATTGATACATCTTTCGGTCGTATTTACAGAAATATGATGCTGATAATATGCATTTTAACGCTGGCGCAGTCTGCCGTATATTATGTGTTAACCCTTTTCATAAACCGTAAGAAGATCAACCTGGATTGATCATTGAAGTGAACCCCTTTTGTTAGACAAAATCTAACGAAAGGGGTTTTGCAGTTTTCAAATCTCATCAAATGCAGTAAAATCAAGGGAAAGGAGAATGTCCGCAGCATTCAGCCTTTTAAAAAAAATGCAACTATGAATGCAACTTCGTAATGTTCTTCTATTTCAACGCACGCACAAGGTCTACTACCCCCGTCCCTCAGGGTTACTACACTTCCGCCTGCACTATATGTCCAAAGTTAAGTTCATCCTGTAAAATCCCGTATACATATGCAGGACTCTCTCGATAAAGACCTGTCTCTAAATCCAATAATCTCTCGTAGATTTCTGATTCATATATGGAATGCATGGCAGAGTCGTATTCTATACCCTTCGCTTCAGTAAGCATTTCAACAAGATCCTGCACCATATATTCAATCATCTGTTGTTCCTTAGCCATTAATCATACACCTGTCTTTCTCAGCAGCTTGATTGCCTTTTGTGTGTGGAAAGAATACTGATTGGTGGTTTCCTTATAGATCATTCCGGATCAGAAAAATCCTCAAACGACTTATTCCTGTTATTTTGTACGAATCTTGCCCATTCCTCCGATGTCTGCGTCCCAAAATCTTTTATGTTAAGGCCCTTCGTCTGCATAAAAGAATCATCCAGTTCATAGATATTAAGAACAGGTGATCCACCGTAGATTCTTGCTACTCTCCTTGCCATCTTCTCGGCTTGATCTTTCATGACTGTAAGATAAAAGCCCTGTCCAAAGTCTTTATAGGGTCTGCACATGGCAGGATTAATCTCTTGAATGTCCGTATTGCTTCCATGATACAGCAGCATCAATAACCTCCCCCATTATTCCTGCATACCATTGTCAGATCCTCGACTGCATCATCCAAACTCAGGGTATGCTCTACATCATAATGTTCCTTAATGAACTCTATACCCTTATGGTTATACAGATAAATGAACGCCTCTTTAGAAGCTATATTGAATTTATTAGCAAATTCATTTACGCAAACTACTGTATAATTGATATTCTTTTTTAATTCACTCATCATCGGTTATTATATCAGAAATCTGCCCTAACTAACAACACCCCGGTACATGATGTACTGAGGTGTTGAGAT
>JAILAN010000024.1 GCA_024681595.1 Lachnospiraceae bacterium | reverse complement strand
TATCTGTTAAGCTATATCAGATACCTTAACAAAGGCAGACATTACAAGGGAAACTACAGGATCAGCTATGATGACATCAAATCTCTGGGATTTCGGTCACTCAGAGCCGAGTATTATGCCGGAAAAGGCATAGAACACAATGCTTCAGTATGATATGTCAATACTGTGTAGGATAGTCAGATGCATAGATGGTATAATTATCCGGTAAGGATATTTGAAACGGGAAAGGAGAGTTTATATGAAATTTGATAATCTGCTAACAAAAGTCAGAAACCTGGCATCCAAAGCCGATGTTTCAGGAACGGATTTCCTGGCAGTACAGGTCAATGTTACGGGAGATGATCCCGGAGTATTCTATGTTGAGGTCAAGGACGGACGAATATCGGTAGAACCCTATGAATACAATGACAGAAATTGTGCGCTGACCATAAGCTCCGATGATTTTAACAAGCTCATAGGCGGTAAACTTGATCCTGTTCTGGCATTTACTGTTGGCAAACTCAAGGTAGACGGAGATATAGGAAAGGCTCTGGAATTTTCCAAACTGGTGAAAAAATGAAGGTACTGATACTAAACGGAAGTCCAAAAAACAACGGCAATACCATGATAGCCATAAATGAGATGGTCAAAGTCTTTGAATCTGAAGGCGTTGAAACCAACGTCATCCAGCTCGGAAACAGGGATATCCGGGGCTGCATTTCATGCGGAACCTGCTTTAAGAACGGCAAATGCGTATTTGATGATGCCGTAAACGAGATAGCACCCCAATTTGAGGAATCAGACGGCCTCGTCGTGGCATCTCCGGTATATTACGCATCGGCTAATGCTACTTTGATCGCATGCCTTGACAGACTGTTTTACAGTACGCACTTTGATAAGACCATGAAGGTCGGAGCCAGCGTGGTAGTGGCCAGACGTGGCGGATGCTCTGCTACTTATGATGAATTGAATAAATACTTTACGATAAGCGGCATGCCGGTCGCATCGAGCCAGTACTGGAACAGTGTACACGGTAATGCTCCGGGACAGGCAGCCAGGGACCTTGAGGGCCTTCAGACCATGAGAACACTGGCAGCTAATATGACATTTCTTATGAAGAGCATAGCTCTGGGCAGGGAAAAATACGGTCTTCCTGCGAAAGAAGAGCACGTCTGGACACATTTTATCGATGAATGAGGCGGATTTTAGCAAATGAAAAGAGTCAGATTAAAGATAGTATTCAATTCACCGGTGATCCTGTCATTCGTGTTCATCAGCTTTGCGGTGATGCTCATAGGATTTGTTACTATGGGTGCGAGCAATGAACTGTTGTTTATGACTTATCATTCCTCACTTAAGAATCCTCTTACTTATTTAAGATTCTTTACTCACGTTCTCGGACATGCCGGGTGGGACCATTATATAGGCAATATGGCGTACATCCTGCTGTTGGGCCCCATACTGGAGGAAAAATACGGATCTAAGAAGATCCTTGAAGTTATTGCGATAACCGCTTTAATAACAGGTATTATTAATTATATTCTGTTTTGGAACGTGGCTTTGTGCGGAGCAAGCGGGGTGGTATTTGCATTTATCCTGCTGACTTCATTCACCAGTTTCAAGGGTGGCGAACTGCCGATAACTTTTGTGTTGGTTGCCATCATCTTTATCGGACAGCAGATATACGAAGGACTGTTTCTTCAGGATAATGTTTCCAACCTGTCTCATATCCTGGGAGGTATAGTCGGAGCGACTGTCGGATATAATCTGAACAGGAAATCCTGAAACCGCGGTTACGCCTTTTTAAACTTTTGATGCGGTTATGGAGGAGAAAGAGTTCAAGATGAAAAATGGACCACAAACCCCGTCCCCGGGGACCATACGGCTGGGATTGGATAGCACACGTTATTTGTGCGAAAAACTGGGGAACCCACAACAGAAACTTGATTTTATACATATTGCGGGCACCAATGGAAAAGGCTCTGTCGGTGCCTTTATTTCTTCGATACTTCGATGCGCAGGACTTAAGGTAGGGCATTATTCCTCACCTGCGGTTTTTAACGATAATGAGATAATCCGTGTAAACAATGTGAATATCTCGAAGAAGGATTATGAATCAGGAATGGAGGAAATAGACCGTCTGTGCGAGAATATCGCTCAAAAGGAGCTGGTCCCGACAGAATTTGAGAGACAGACATGCCTGGCTTTTGATTATTTCCTTAAGAGGAAATGTGATATTGTGGTCCTTGAATGCGGAATGGGCGGAGAGTCGGATGCAACAAATGTGATAGAAGATCCGCTGGAATGCATATTCACGTCTATATCGATGGACCATATGCAGTATCTCGGAGATAGTTTACATAAAATTGCCACAAATAAAGCCGGGATCATCCGAAAGAACACATTGATCTACACGTCTAATACTGATA
>JAILAN010000191.1 GCA_024681595.1 Lachnospiraceae bacterium | reverse complement strand
AATCTATTCGTATGACCTTTATGCCGCAGGATCATTAAAGGATGCTTTGAAATATGAAAGATTCGAAGGAGAACTGATATCCGCCGACGAATACATATATGATTATGACAGGAATATGCTGTTCGGACGACTTGACCGGGTTAATGACGGAATGAGCGGATCGCCCGTTTTTAATGCTGACGGAGAGTGTCTGGGTATGATTGTTGCAGGCAATGATGACGGCAGCTTCGCGGGAATTTTTATCCGGGATATTTTGAATTTGATATCTCTCCCTTGATATTTGTCTCATTTTCGTTTAAATTTGCTTTATTTTCCTTGACAACCACGCCTTTGGTGTCTACAATAACAATGTTGTTTACATTAAAAAGGCCGTGTCTAAAGGATTTAATGAAACATCTTTTATTTGATTCCGTAAGGAGGTGAACTCATGGCTAATATTAAATCTGCGAAGAAGAGAGTTTTAGTCGCTGAGAGAAACGCGCAGAAGAATAAAGCTATCAAGACAGGTGTTAAGACTGCTGTTAAGAAGGTCAACGCAGCTATCGAAGGTGGCGATAAGAAGGCCGCAGATGAAGCACTGCTCAGTGCAACTTCTCTGATCGATAAGGCTTGTTCTAAGGGCGTTTTTCATAAGAATACCGCTTCAAGAAAGGTATCTCGTTTAGCTTCAGCCGTAAACAAGATGTCTTAAGGTATTATGACTTTATGATATTAAAGACCGCTTCGTACCGTCATGCGAAGCGGTTTCTTTTCTTTATGGGGTTCCCGCATCCCCGGGAGTGTTAATTGTTTAGTTTTACTTTTCGGGATATTTATGAGTAATACGGATCAGTCTAAAATCAGAAATTTCTGCATAGTAGCCCATATCGACCATGGTAAGAGTACCCTCGCCGACAGGATCATCGAGATGACAGGTCTGCTGACCAGCCGTGAGATGCAGTCACAGGTCCTTGACAACATGGACCTCGAACGTGAGCGTGGTATAACGATCAAGGCTCAGACCGTGCGTACGGTGTACAAGGCCAAGGACGGGAACGAGTATATCTTTAACCTGATCGATACTCCCGGTCATGTGGACTTTAACTACGAGGTTTCTAGGTCTCTTGCTGCCTGCGACGGTGCGATCCTCGTTGTTGATGCTGCCCAGGGAATAGAAGCCCAGACTCTGGCCAACGTATATCTGGCTCTGGATCATGATCTGGAGGTTTTTCCCGTAATAAACAAGATAGATCTGCCTTCTGCCGAACCCGACAGGGTAAAGGCTGAGATAGAGGACGTCATCGGTATTGAAGCCATGGATGCTCCGCTTATTTCGGCTAAGAACGGAATAGGCATCGAGGATGTGCTGGAATCTGTGGTCGCTAAGATCCCCGCACCCAAGGGCGATCCCAATGCTCCGCTTAAGGCTCTTATATTTGACTCGCTCTATGATGCATATAAGGGAGTTATAGTTTTCTGTCGTCTCTTTGACGGAAGCGTAAAGCGCGGAACCCAGATCAGAATGATGGCTACGGGCGCGGTAGCGGATGTCGTTGAGGTCGGATATTTCGGAGCTGGACAGTTTATCGTATGTGATGAGTTAAGTGCCGGAATGGTTGGATATATAACGGCCTCAATTAAGAATGTCAGAGATACTTCGGTAGGTGATACCGTTACCGATAACAACAATCCGTGCAAAGAGGCGCTTCCCGGATATAAAAAGGTCCTTTCCATGGTATATTGCGGAATGTATCCCGCCGACGGTGCAAAATACCCGGATCTTAGAGATGCCCTTGAAAAACTTCAGTTAAATGACGCATCCCTTACATATGAACCCGAGACATCGGTTGCTCTGGGATTCGGCTTCAGGTGCGGATTCCTCGGCCTTTTACACCTCGAGATCATCTGTGAGAGGCTGGAGAGGGAGTATAACTTGGACCTCGTGACCACAGCTCCCGGAGTTATCTATCATGTATATAAAACCGACGGGGAGATGATCGAACTGACCAATCCCTCCAATCTGCCTGATCCGTCGCAGATCGACCATATGGAGGAACCCATAGTCAGCGCCGAGATCATGGTAACGACCGAATTTATCGGACCTATCATGGAACTTTGCCAGCAGCGTCGCGGCAAATACCTCGGAATGGAATATATGGAGACCTCGAGGGCTCTGCTTAAATATGAATTGCCGTTAAATGAGATCATATATGATTTCTTTGATGCTCTTAAATCAAAGTCGAGAGGTTATGCTTCCTTTGACTATGAACTCAAGGGATATGAAAAATCCGATCTCGTTAAGCTCGATATACTTATAAACAAAGAGGAGATCGATGCTCTGTCATTTATCGTGCACAAAGAGGGCGCCTACGAAAGGGGCCGCAAGATGTGCGAGAAGCTAAAGACAGAGATACCAAGGCACCTGTTTGAGATCCCGATCCAGGCATGTGTCGGAGGCAAGGTCATAGCCAGAGAAACGATAAAGGCCCTTAGAAAAGATGTCCTTGCCAAGTGTTACGGAGGAGACATCACCCGTAAGAAAAAGCTCCTTGAGAAACAGAAGGAAGGTAAAAAGCGTATGCGTCAGTTCGGTAATGTTGAGATACCGCAGAACGCTTTTCTGTCGGTGCTCAAACTTGAAGAAGATTAGTCTTTACATTCATATACCGTTTTGTGAAAGGAAGTGCCTGTATTGCGACTTCCTTTCTTTTTCTGCTCCGGATGAGGTCAGACGGGAATATGTCAGCGTACTCATCAGGCAGATAAAAAGCGCTGCGTCACAATATAAAGACCGCAGGGTGATATCTGTCTTTTTCGGAGGCGGTACGCCCAGTGTTCTTCCCGGTACATTGATATGCGACATCATGGATAATATCAGGAATGAGTTTGATGTGGATAAATCCGCAGAGATATCAATAGAGGTAAATCCGGGAACAGCCTATGATCTTGACAGCTACATTTCTGCCGGGATAAACAGACTGAGCATAGGACTTCAGTCTTCGGTAGAATCTGAGCTTAAAAAGCTCGGCAGAATACATAATGTCAGAGATTTCGAGACCTTATACGAACAGGCGTTATTAAAAGGCTTCAACAATATAAATGTGGATTTGATGTCAGGAATACCGGGCCAGACACTCTCGTCATATGAGGGTTCACTTAGATATCTCGTTGATGATCCGTTCCGGCCAAAGCCTTCTCACATTTCCGCATATAGTCTGTCGGTTGAGGAGGGAACGCCCTTTTCACGAATGAAACTCGATCTTCCGGATGAAGATACCGAGAGAGAAATGTATAAAATAACTAGCGATATACTATCGGAGAAGGGTTATACACATTACGAGATCTCAAATTATTCCCTGGCCGGATCCGAGTGTGAACACAACAAGGTCTACTGGAGAAGGGGAGACTATCTGGGACTCGGACTTGGAGCATCATCCATGGTCGATAACGTCAGGTGGAAGAATACCGGGAGCATTGAGGATTACATCAAAAAGGACGATTTTGCACCAAAACAGGTTGGGCATCTGACTATTAAGGATCAGATGGAGGAATTTATGTTCTTGGGCCTTCGGATGAAGGAAGGGGTATCGATAGCAGGGTTCAGGGAGTATTTCGGTGTTCCTTTTCCTCCCGAATATGATCAGGTAATTGATAAATATGTTTCGCTTGGACTATTGAAAAAAGATAAAATGTGTGTTATGTTAACTCAAGATGGGATAAGCGTTTCAAATCTTATCATGTCAGAATTCATTTTTTGACATTATTTCTTGCGTATTGCGCTGTAACTGTATAAAATTAGACATGTGTAACGATTTCTTTCAGGGGGATGAACAATGCAGTTCAAAAAAATAGAGGAGTTGCGCCCGGGAATGCGGCTGGCCAGACCCATTTATAACAAGAACGGAGTCATGCTTTTTGACCGCGATGCCAAGATCACGGCGCCCGGAATTGCCAGTATTCAAAATTTCGGTCTCATAGGGCTGTTTATTCTGGAGCCCGCTGAGCCCTGTCCGCCTATGTCAGAGGATGATATAGAATTTGAGAGATTCCAGACGGTCAACGTTTTTGGTCTGATGGATGAGATCGACAAGATCAATACTCAGGGCAGGACTGCCAAACTTCCCACTTTGGTTGCAAATATCGTAAAGAGCTACGGACATCTGGAAAAGAAGATCAACTTTAACCAGAACTTAAGGAGCGAAGAGGATGCCAAATTCAAGCATTCTCTGAATGTTGCGATACTGACAGCCATGATGTGCAACAAGCTTAACGTCAAGGTTGAGGACAGGCTTGATGCCGTGTCATCTGCCCTGCTCCGTCATCTGGTACCTCTGGAGACCATCGAAAAGATAAGTTCCTCAGATCCCAATGTTAAAAGATATGTTTTCCAGGCAGATAAGATAATCGAGGGAGCCGAAAAAGGCGAGATGGAGTCTAATGTCAAGCTCATGGACGGAGGCAAGATCCTTGCCGTGGCTGATGTTTTTGATAATATGACCTGCATGAGGACCGATAAAACCCCGGATTCCGAGGTCGCAGCGGTTAAATACCTGCTGGGCAAGCCCGGAATATTTGAAAAGAGAATAGTAATGAGCCTGGTTGATTCGATAAACATCCTGGTTCCGGGTATCTGCGTGGAACTAAACACAGGATCCAAGGCTCTCGTTATCAATGAGAACAGGGTTGATTTCTTTAAACCCATGGTACTCGTATTTGATGATAATCAGATCATCGATCTGTCAAACAGCGCATATTCCGATATTGAGATCAAGGATATCATGAAGACGATGGATAACCGTCATGTCATAGATACGGATATGTTAAAGAGCTATGGCGGATAAAAATATATTCGGGAGAACTTAAAAATGGCTATACCTTCGCTAAAAGAATTACTGACAGTCGCTAAGGAGAACGGCGCTTCGGACGTACATATAACAGTTGGTGTTCCGCCTAAAATGAGGGTTAACGGACACCTTATCACTTTGGACTATGACAGGCTGATGCCACCCGATACCCAGAGATTCCTCGAGGAGATCATGGATGAGAGGCAGCTCGCTTCGTTTAATGAAGTCGGTGAAAAGGATATGTCCTTTGCCATCCCGATGCTGGGACGATTCAGAGTAAATGCCTTCCGTCAGAGAGGATCTGTTGCGATTGCTCTGCGTCTTGTCAGTACCGAGGTTCCCGATCCTGTATCATTGGGAGTTCCCAATTCGGTAATAGATCTTTATACCAGAAAAAGAGGACTGATCCTCGTTACCGGACCTACCGGTTCAGGTAAATCGACTACTCTGGCTGCCATAATAGATAAGATCAACAAAAACCGTGATGCGCATATCATTACTTTGGAGGATCCCATCGAGTACATGCACAGACACAGCATGTCGATCGTTAACCAGCGAGAGATAGGTCTTGATTCAAATTCGTATGCCAACGCATTAAGAGCTGCTCTTCGTGAAGATCCCGATGTTATCCTCGTCGGAGAGATGAGAGACTTTGAGACTATATCTGTTGCGATAACAGCAGCCGAAACAGGACATCTGGTTCTGTCAACATTGCATACCATCGGTGCTGCCAGCACGGTAGACCGTGTTATCGACGTTTTCCCGCCTCATCAGCAACAGCAGATAAGGGTACAGTTTGCTAACGTTCTGGAGGCAGTTATTTCACAGCAGCTGATTCCTCTTATCGACGGCAGCGGACGAGCTGCGGCATTTGAGGTACTTCATGCCAATCATGCTGTCAGGAACCTGATCCGTGAAGGTAAGTCACACCAGCTGATGAGTGTCATGCAGACTAACCGCAAGCTCGGAATGATGGTCATGGATGAGGCTATACAGCAGCTCTACATGCAGGGAAGGATCAGCCGTGATATGGCAATTCAGTTCGCCGTTGATCCCGATGCCATGGAAGGCAAGCTTTTATAGAATTTTTTAACAATACTGCGAATAAAAAAGCCCGGTGCAGAGTCTGTATCGGGCTTTCTTTAGGACAGGCTATCTGTTTCAGATGCCGCATTAATTTACAATTAAACATCATTTCCGGTAGACACACCATCACGGGCATCGATGCAGTTTTGCAACGTAGTCTCTGCGATGGCCTCGAGAGCTTCCATCGTATAGAACCCCTGATGTGAGGTGATCATCACGTTAGGGAAGGACAGGAGCCTTGAAGTTGTTGAATGTGCGAGGATCTCATCGGATCTGTCTTCAAAAACATTGCCTGCTTCTTCTTCGTATACATCCAGTCCCACTCCAAGGAATTTGTTGAGTCTGATTCCCTCTATGAGCTCATCGGTGCTGATAAGAGCTCCCCTTGAAGTGTTGACCAGGATGACACCGTCCTTCATCTTTTTGATGGATTCTATATTTATCATATGATAGGTGTTATCAAGCAGGGGACAATGCAGTGAGATGAGATCACTTTGACTAAGGAGTTCATCCAGACTGACATATTTAACGAATTCCTTCAATGATTCG